>JAFGNY010000233.1 GCA_016926765.1 Bacteroidales bacterium
GTGGCGCTCACGTTATCTCCGATGATGTGTTCCCGCCTGCTGACGCGTCAACGTCATCTGAGAACCAACTGGCTGATGGAGAAGACAGAACCATTTTTTCTTGACCTCAACCACTGGTACCGCTACTCGCTCCATTGGTTCATCAGCCACCGCTGGCTTGTCTTTCCTGTTTTCGGGGTCGTCCTGTTTTTGATTTTTTTCCTCGGACGGTCACTTCATACCGAGCTCTCTCCTTTTGAAGACAGGTCAAATATCCGGATTCCCACCCTGGCGCCGGAAGGATCGACTTATGAGTTCACGAAATATTACATGGACAGGCTTGACAGGTATTTAACCGATTCGATTCCAGAGATATCCACCTGCTTTTATCTGATCGCTCCCAGTCTGGGAGGTATTGACAACCCCAATAAGGCGATGCAGCTCGTTTACCTGAAAGACCCCGATCAACGCCAGAGAACACAGCAGCAGATCTATTCCATGATCTCACGGGATATCCCGAAGATCACCGGCATCCGTTCGTTCCCCTTCCAGCCCCCTACTATCGGAAGCAGGTTCAGCGGTCTGCCTCTGCAATATGTGATTCTGGCTCCTTCGCTCGACAGCCTGGTGAGTCTGTTGCCCCGTTTTCTTGAAAAAGCACGGGAGATCCCTTTCCTCCGGCTTGTGGACGCCGATCTGAAAGTGAACAAACCCGAACTCCGTATTACGATTGATCGTGAACGGGCAGCTGAACTGGACCTCTCGGTTGAAGATATCGCCTCCACCCTCAACCTGACCATGAGTGGCGACCGCTATGGGTATTTCATCATGGGAGGGCACCAGTATGAGATCATCGGACATGTGATACGGGCCGACAGGGACCGGCCGGAGTCTCTTTATGCGTTGTATATCCGGAACCGGACGGGTGACATGATCCCGCTGGAAAATTTGGTTCATATTGAAGAGAACATCAACCCTGCCTCCATCTTCTCCTTCAACAGGTATATCTCCGCCACCATTTCGGCCGGACTGGCTTCAGGGTATACTCTGGGCGATGGGATCAACGCTCTGGATGAGGTGGCGAAGGAGACATTACCTCCGGGATTCAGTACGGCGCTGACGGGGCAGGCGAGGGATTTCAGAGAGAGTTCTTCCAGCCTTTGGTTTGTTTTCGGGCTCGCTCTGGTGCTGATCTTTTTGGTTCTTGCCGGCCAGTTTGAAAGTTTCATCGATCCCTTTATCATCATGCTGACGGTTCCGCTCGCTATGGCCGGGGCTCTGATATCCCTCTGGTATTTTGATCAGACGTTGAACATCTTCAGTGAGATCGGAATCATCATGCTCATCGGATTAGTTACAAAGAATGGCATTCTTATCGTGGAATTTGCCAACCAGCGGAAACAAACCGGACTCGACAAACGGGAGGCAGTACAGCGGGCAGCCGTCTCCCGGCTCCGGCCCATCCTGATGACCTCCTCGGCCATGATCCTCGGGATCCTTCCGATCGCCCTGAACCTGGGCGCTTCGGCAGAAAGCCGGCAGTCGCTGGGAATTGCGGTAGTCGGAGGGTTGATCTTTTCCACCTTCCTCACCCTGTACATCGTGCCGGCCATCTACTCCTACCTCTCCAGAAACCGTTCAGGTAACGTGGATTACACGGAGCTGACGATAGATAAAGCCATCACATTCACACAAGATATCAGCTGATATGAGGGGAAAACTGATTACCGGATGGATTCTTGCCCTGCTGGTCCAGTCCCTCCAGGCGCAGGAGATCATGACCCTTGACCGGGCTATCGCCGAAGGACTGAATGCCAATTGGGGGATCCAGATCGCACGGAACGACTTGCAGATTGCCCGCAACGACGCCTCTCCCGGCAACGCCGGGTTCCTGCCTTCTGTGGATGTTTCCGGAGCGTATATCTATTCACTCAGCGATGCCAGCGTGGAGATGATCACAGGCCAGCAATTGGAAAATTCCAGAGCTTCTGGCGATTTGATCACCGGTGGTATCAACCTGAACTGGACTCTTTTCGACGGATGCAATATGTTCATCCGGTACGATAAACTGAAAACGATGGAGGAGATGGGATCACTGGAACTGAAAATTGCAGTGGAAAATACGACAGCCGCTATCACGGTAGCATTCTACAATATCATCCGTCAGGCGGCCGAAACAGGAATCCTCCGCGAACAGGTCGAGATCTCGACCTATCGGCTGGAACTTGCCCAAACGATGTATGAAACCGGAAGCGGTTCAGAGATGGAGTGGCTCAAAGCCCGGGTGGAACGAAACGCCGATCTGGCTGCCCTGGCCGATCAGCAAACCAGGTATACCAACTCCAAGACCTATCTGAATCAACTTCTGGCCCGCGATATCAATACCCCGTTTGAGGTAACCGATTCCATTGTACTTGCCGACACGCTGGTGTACGATTCGGTTCAGCGGAACATGATCACTTCCAACCACGAGTTGCTGCTCGCCGGAAAAGAGATGGAAACGGCCGCACTGGATATCAAAAGCGCCCGGGCACAACAGTTTCCCGAGATCGACTTTCTGGCCGGATTGAATTACTACCGGAATGAATCCGAGGCATCTATGATGAAGTACAACAGGCAATTTGGCCCATCCGTCGGAGTGACAGCACGGATCGATTTGTTTGACGGACTGAACCTGAACCGGCTGAAAAAGGATGCCAGGATCACTTACCTGAACAGGGAATTCGAGAGGAAACGGCTGGAGCTGAAATTAGAAGCCTGGCTCACCAGGGTCTATAATGAATATATGAACCAGTTGCAATTGGTAGGGTTTGAAACGGAAAACCTGACCCTGGCCACGCGTAATATGGATATTGCCATGGAAAGCTATTCTGTTGGAGCTATCTCTTCCCTGCAACTGCGGGAGATCCAGAAAAACCTTCTCGATGCCCGTGTCAGGCTCCTTACTGCACGGTTTGAGACCAAAACAAGGGAAACGGAACTCCTGCTGCTGACGGGAAAGCTGGCGATAGAATGATACCCCGGGGTTGTCTCAAAACACCGAGACAACCCCAGCCGGGGGTGGGTACTAAAACCTTGCCCTGAGCGCCAGAACGAAATTCCTCCCCGAGCCTGCAATCCCTGAACTGTAAGGACGATATCGCTGATCGGTGATGTTTTCCACTCCCGCACTGACCGAGAAATTACCGGTGATCTGGTACAATGCTTTGATATTTAGAGTGTACCAGGAAGGAGAATAGGGATTTCCGTCGGCATCTTTTGCATAGAGGTAGTCTTTGCCACGTTCTTCCTCAGCCAGGTTTGCATAGCTGATCTCTCCATTGTAAATCCCGTAAAGATCCAACTCCAGTTTTCCCGAACTGAAAGTGATATGGGACACACCAAACCAGGGAGCAGCATGACGAAGCGGACTTTTTGTTCCGTCATCCAGTTCCTCTTCCCCTTTCTGGTAATTGAACTGGGAGGTAAATCCAAATCCGGCCGGTAATTTGATTTCCAGCCCGGCCTGGATGCCATACACCGTCGCAAAAGCGGCATTCTGTATAGCCTGAATCCGGCTCATCTCGCCGTTGTAGAGAATGCTGTCGAGACCGTTCATCGTATAATTCCGGCGCACCATCGCCTGATCCAGGTAGGTAAAATAGCCGGTCAGATCAATCTTGACCATATCCCCGAACACCTTTGCAACCCCTAGTTCTGCGTTGTAGGCATATTCGGGTTTCAGGTCAGGATTTGGAACGACAACCGATCCGGGTTCCGAGTCAAAGATTTTCCCGAGATCATCCACGTTAGGAGCACGGTAACCGGTTGAAATGTTCATGATCAGTGACCACTTCTCTGCAGGATTGTAAACAAATCCGAGGTTTCCTGTAAGAGCTCCGTTCTTTACATTCGCTTCCGAAAAGGGAAGAGGGTAAAATGGGAGGTTGTTGCTGAAGTCGGCGTTCATGGTGAAATAGTTGTACCGCCCACCGGCCTGCAAGAGAAATTTGGGCGTAATCCGGAAAAGGTAACTCAGGTAGGCGGCATAGGAGGCCCAGGTGGACTGCGGGTACCGCGAGGGGCCTGCCGCCACATTTCCGGTAGTGATATCTTCATCGGTTCCCGACGATTTCACATCATCCCAAACGATTTCCAGCCCATAATAGAAGGTGTGGCGGGTGCCAAGGTTTCTGACAAAGTCTGCGTTGGCGGAATAGGCATTAACTTTTTCCACACGGTGGTAACGGGTGCTTTTCTGAAAATCCCGGTCGGTACGGCTTTCGCCAAAAAGTTGCCATGCCAGGCGCAGGGTCATCTGGTCGTAGATCACATTCGATGAGCTATTGGTGACAATGAGGTTATTCATCATCCACTCTTGCGGGCCATACTCCCACTCAGCGCTTCTGGGCAAATCATTTTTAGTCCGGATCAGCCGGTCGTAGCGGGAATAGCCGGAGGTGATCGAATAATGAAAACCATACTGAAACTCCCAATGTTCATTTGGCTTGAAGCTGATCTTCTGCATCAGGTTGATCTGGTTATACCCGGTGGGGTTTTGCACTTTCGGATCGTCGTTGGTCACCACAACGTCGGTTGAATCGATCCGCTCAACGTACCAGGGGCGCAAGTAATCGGAAGGTCCGTAACTGCCCATACTCAGGTTTCCATAATGATTACTGGAAACGCTGGTGATAAAGGCCCATTTTTTCCAGCCCACATTGACATCGAAATGACCTGTGATCTCATTGTTCGCAGAAGAGTAACGGGCCAGCGCGTTTCCGGAAATGAGGGGTTTACCTGTGAGGGAGTACTGAGGGGTGAGGGTACGGAAACTCATCACCCCTCCGATGGCGTCACTCCCGTAAATCAGGGAGACAGGTCCGAAGATCACTTCTGTATTTTCAAAGGAGAACGGATCCAGTGAGATGACATTCTGCAGGTTCCCGCTACGGAAGATGGCCGTATTCATCCGGATGCCATCTACAGTATAGAGCAGGCGGTTGGTGGCAAAACCACGGATCATCGGACTTCCTCCGCCCTGCTGGCTTTTCTGGATGAAGACCTCACCGCTGATATTCAGAAGGTCGGCGGTCGTCTGCGGATTTTCCAGAGCGACCTCTTTTGCAGTGATGGTCAGGATTCTGGCCGGAATCTCCCGCTGATCCTGGTTCCATCGGGTAGCGGAAACCACCACCTGATTCAGGTTGATGGCGGTTTGATTCATCGTGATTGAAAAACCCGATGACTCTATCCCGGCGTAGCTGGTCTTAATGGTCTGGTATCCGATCA
>JAFGNY010000234.1 GCA_016926765.1 Bacteroidales bacterium
AGCGCTTCGGGACGTGGCGGACAGCCGGGAACATAAACGTCCACCGGAATGATATGATCGACCCCGCGAATTACATGATAGGTGTTGTAAAAGAATGGCCCTCCGGAAACGGCGCAGGCGCCCATGGCAATCACATATTTGGGTTCTGACATCTGATCATAGAGGCGCTTCAGCACAGGGGCCATTTTATTGACAATGGTTCCGGCCACTACGATCACATCCGCCTGGCGGGGCGAAGCACGGTAGACCTCGATGCCAAACCGGGCAAAATCATGCCGGGAAGCTCCGGTTGCCATCATTTCTATTCCGCAGCAACTGGTAGCGAAAGTCAACGGCCAGATGGAGTTGGATCGTCCCCAGTCGATGATATCATCCATCGTGGCGAGCATCACGTTCCCTCCGGTTTTCTCGAACAACTCAAGTGTTTCGTTGTCCTGAAAATCGGAATACTTCATGTTCTTAATTTTTACTCCCATTTCAATGCTCCTTTCTTCCAGGCATACAGCAGACCCAAACCTAAGACAAAGAAAAAGATGATAATCTCAATAAACCCGGTCATTCCTGCCGTTTTCATCACCACGGCCCATGGATAAATAAAGACCGTTTCCACATCAAAGATCAGGAAGATGATGGCAAACAGGTAGTACCCCACGTTGAACTGAAGCCAGGTGAGCCCCTCGGTGGGGATCCCGCATTCGTATGCTTCTGCTTTCTGCGGATTGGTTGAGGTGGGAGGGATGTAGCTGGAAAATAGCAGGGCTATCCCTACAAGAAAGGCTCCCACGATGAAGAAGAGGATCAGACTTTCAGCGCTCATATCGTTAATCGATTAACAAACAGCGCAAATATATAAATATCTTTTTTACAGGGGTGGACATATATTAACGTACTTAGATATTCTAATATTAAGTCGCTGATTTCATGGATATTAAGCGGGCCTGTATGACAAATATCAGAGGAGAAATTGATTTATATCAATGCGGGAACCGGAGCGAAGCGGAACTCGGCGAAGCCAATGCGGGAACCGGAGCGAAGCGGAGCTCGGCGGAGCCAATGCGGGAATTTTAAAAAGATTGAATGGTGTTTGACAGATTTCAGATTTCTTTCATTTTCATTTTTTCCACTTAATCACCTTTAACCCCAAAAGGTAATACCTTTGCAAAAAAATCATTCTTGCATTCCTTCATTCCTGCATTAACAACCCATGATCTCCCTCCCTCCAGCCCTGATCTCAGACGACCTGAAAGAGCTCTTTTTCTGTTGTGACATGGAACAATGCAAAGGGGCTTGCTGTGTTGAAGGGGATGCCGGTGCTCCCCTGGAAGAGGAGGAAATCTCGTTACTGGACGACTACCTGGATGAGATCAAACCCTTTATGACTCCCGCTGGCATTGAAGAGATCGAGCGGATCGGGATCTTTGACTACGATGCGGAAGGCAGATTTGTGACCCCTTTGATAGAAGGGATGGAGTGCGCCTATATTTTTTTCGAGGAGGGTTTGGCCCGGTGCGCCATTGAAAAAGCGTATCAGGAGAATAAAATCCCCTTCCCGAAACCGCTTTCCTGCCATCTGTATCCGGTACGGATCTCCTCCATCGGAAACGAGGAGGCGGTCAATTACCACAAGTGGTACATCTGTCAGCCTGCGGTTGAGAATGGTCATCGAAACAAGATCCGCCTCTATCAGTTTCTCAAAGAGGCCCTCATCCGGAAATATGGGGAGGTGTGGTACGGCGAGTTGATCAGGCTGCTGGGCCGGCCGTAGCCGCCGGTGCGGCTCCTTTGGCTTTTGCTGCCGAAGCAAGTTCTTTGTCGATATGGAACAGGCCTCCTTTTTCGGTGCCGGCCAGATTGATTTGGTCCAGGATACTCCTGACCGTACTCTCCTCCTCGATCTGTTCATTGATGTACCACTGGAGGTAATTGCCTGTGGTGAAATCTTTCTCCTTGACACAGATAGCATAAAGTTCATTAATGGAGGCCGAGATAAACTCCTCGTGATGAAGGACCTGTTGAAAGACATCCAGCAGGGATTTATATTTTGCAGCCGGTGCATCCAGCTTGTCTACCACCACATTGCCTCCGCGATCGTTAAGGTAATGAACCAGTTTGAGCATATGCATCCTCTCCTCTTCTGTTTGGGCATAGAGGAAATCAGAAGCGCCGGGATATCCGTTACGTTCACACCAGGATGCCATCGCGAGATAGATCCGTGATGAGTGCTCCTCTTTCTTGATTTGTTCGTTCAGTGCTTTTTCAACGTTTTTTGTGACCATTGTTCAATGTGTTTGATGTTGTGCAAAGATCGGAAAATTTTTAGCCTTTCAGCGCTTCCGCTCCCGAAACGATTTCGATGATCTCGCGTGTAATCTGATTCTGGCGAGCCTTATTGTAAGAGATCCTGAGATCCTTAAGCAATTGCCGGGCATTTTCGGTTGCCTGATGCATGGCGGTCATTCTGGCTCCCATTTCAGCCGCAAATGAATCCAGGATCGCTTTAAAGAGCTGGATCCGTAATGTTTTAGGAATCAGTTCGTGAAAAATAGTTTCTTTGTCGGGCTCAAACAGGTAGTCGGCTTCTATCTTCTTTAAAGGATGTTCCGTTTCAGAATTCTCCGGAACTAACGGGAGGTACTGTTCAATCATCTGGCGTTGCACAGCAGCATTTTTAAACTGATTGTAAATCAATTCGATCCGGTCATATTTCTTCCCGGCAAACAGTTGCATCAGTTGAATGGCTTTTGGTGCAACCTCTTCGAAGGTCAGGGTATCATAGATCGCATCCCATGATTCTATTACCCGGTAATTCCGCTTCCGGAAAAAGTCGGTTGCTTTTTTACCGATCGTGATCAGGTCAACCGCATGCTCCCGGTTCTGAGCCGCATAGGTAGAATGTATCCGTTCAACGGTCAGTTTGATGATGTTGGTATTAAATGCGCCGCAAAGTCCCCGGTTGGAGGTGAGGACTACCAGTAAAATTCTGTTTGCCTCCCTGGCCTCCATGAACCTGTTTTCGTTCGAATCTTCCGGGCCAGCGCTCAGATTTTGCATGATCTCCCGAAGCTTGGCAGCATATGGCCGTAATTTCAGGATGGCATTTTGTGCTCTCCTGAGCTTCGATGCCGCCACCATCTTCATGGCACTGGTGATCTGTTCGGTTGATTTTACCGATGCAATCCTGATCCTAACCTCTTTTAATCCAGCCATTTGTTTCTATTTCAGATTTGCGATGTGGATGTACGCCTGGACGAGTCATGCCTCGTCTCTACATTGTCCTCTTACGTCTCACGTCTCACGTCTTACCTCTTCTCCTCGTATTTTCTCGAAATGTCTGCAGCTGCTTTCTCCATGGCTTTTTCATCCTCTTCAAGCAATTTCCCATCCCGGAGATGATCAAGTACTGCTTTGTGATGGGTTTCCATATAAAGAAGGTATTCCTCTTCAAAATCCATCACACTTCGTACCGGCACACTCTTCAGCAGGCCCCTGGTACCGCAAAAAATGATAGCGACCTGCTTCTCCACTGGCATGGGCGCGTACTGTGCCTGTTTCAGGATCTGTACATTGCGGGCTCCTTTTTCTAGTACCGCTTTGGTTGATGCGTCCAGATCGGAACCAAATTTGGAAAAAGCTTCCAGTTCCCGGTATTCGGCCTGCGCGAGTTTCAAGGTTCCGGCCACCTTTTTCATCGATTTGATCTGGGCGTTGCCTCCGACACGGGATACGGAGATCCCCACATTGATTGCCGGACGAATGCCCGAGTTGAAGAGCCCTGTCTCCAGGAAGATCTGGCCATCAGTAATCGAAATGACATTGGTCGGAATATAGGCGGTAACGTCACCGGCCTGGGTTTCTATGATCGGGAGAGCCGTGAGAGAACCACCTCCTTTCACCATGTGACGGATCGATTCCGGCATATCGTTCATTTTTTTTGCTACAGCATCGGAAGAGATGATTCTGGCCGCCCGTTCAAGCAAGCGGGAGTGAAGGTAAAAGACATCTCCCGGATAAGCCTCCCGCCCGGGAGGACGGCGAAGCAGCAGGGATACCTCGCGATAGGCCACAGCCTGTTTTGACAGATCATCATAAATCACCAGAGCCGGTCGGCCGGTATCCCTGAAAAACTCACCGATAGCTGCCCCGGTAAAGGGAGCATAAAACTGCATGGCTGCGGGATCGGATGCGGTAGCAGTGACAATAACGGTATAGGCCATCGCCCCTTTTTCCTCAAGGGTCTTCAGAATAGTTGCCACCGTGGAGCCCTTTTGTCCGATAGCCACGTAGATGCAGTAGACCGGTTCTCCCTGTTGATAAAACTCCAACTGGTTGATGATCGTGTCAACGGCAATTGCCGTTTTTCCGGTTTGTCTGTCGCCAATAATCAGCTCACGCTGGCCCCTTCCGATCGGGATCATCGCATCAATAGCCTTGATCCCGGTTTGTAGCGGTTGGTTGACTGGTTGACGGTAAATAACACCCGGGGCTTTCCGTTCCAGCGGCATCTCATAGCGTTCGCCTTCGATCTTTCCCTTCCCGTCAATCGGTTCCCCAAGGGTGTTGACAACCCTCCCAAGAAGTCCATCCCCTACCTCGACAGAGGCAATCCTCCGGGTTCTCTTAACAATATCACCCTCTTTGATATCATAGGCTTCTCCAAGCAGAACAACACCTACGTTATCCTCTTCCAGGTTGAGTACGATGGCCCGGATGCCATTTTTCTCAAACTCCACCAGTTCGCCCGATTCGGCATTGGTCAGACCATAGATCCGGGCAATCCCGTCTCCTACCTGCAGAACGGTCCCGATCTCTTCAAGTTCGGCGACATTATGATACCCCGCCAATTCATGCCGTAAAATCGCAGAGACTTCGGCTGGTTTTATTTCTGTCATATTAAAATCCTTTTTTATACAAGTTGATTCGTGCAGATCCTCTGCGCATCCGTTCGATCTGATACTGGATACTGGCGTCATACTGCATATCTTCCCAGTTCAGGATAAATCCTCCGATGATCTCCGGATTGATCTTCTGAATCAGTTCAATTTTCCAGTTCGTATACTTTGTCATGATGGAAATCGCCTGGTTTCTGATGGCTTCGGTAACCGGGATGGCAGAAGTAAGAACTACAGGGAGGATCTGTTTATACTCTTTGTATTGTCTGATAATTTTCTCCGCGATTTCAGGGATATAAGCTTCCCTGTTTTTACGAACAAGGATCAGGAGAAACTTCATGGTCATTTCATGAAGCTGTTTTTTGAAAATCTCGTTCAGGATCTTCTCTTTTTTCTCAATACTGATGACGGGGCTCTTTAAAATAAGTACAAAGAGCTTATTCTCCCTGCAAACGGAAGAGAGTTCAATGGCATCAGCATAAATGGCATCCTCCTGTCTCTTTTCGACAGCAAGTTCAAAAAGCGCTTTGGCATACCGTTCCGCTATCAGGGATATCCTCATCTGGAAGGCTAATTAAAATGGATCTTATCCATTTGCTGCTGGATAAATTTCTCCTGCTGACCTGCATCAGCCAGTTCATGTTCCAGGATTTTGGTTGCAATCTCAAGGGATAGTTCAGCAAGTTGATTCTTCAGATCCGTCATGGCCGCCATCTTCTCATTTTCAATGCTCTCCTTGGCGCTGGCGATGATCCTGGAAGCCTCTTCCTTGGCTTGATCTTTCGACTCTTCAATGATAGCATCCCGGACTTTCCGGGCATCACTCAGGATGGCATCGCGTTCATCTTTCGCCTGATGAAGTAACTCTTCATTGCTGAACTGAAGCTGCTTCATCTCTTCCTTCGCCCTGTCGGCAGCATGCAATGCATCATAGATAGATGTTTCCCGGTCTTTCAGGGCTTTCAGGATTGGGTTCCAGGCAAACTTCCGAAGGATCAGTAACAGGATCAGAAATGGTAACGTCATCCAAAAAATCAACCCTAATCCGGGGGTAATCAGTTCCATAGTTCGGTTAATTTAATTCGTACAAAGTTCTTAATGGCTCAACCAACCGTTAAGCCATTAAGAACCAGCTGTTTCTTAGATAAACAGGATCAGCAAACAAACAACAATAGCGAAAAACGCTACCCCTTCCACGAGTGCGGCTGCGATGATCATGTTTGAACGAATGTCACCAACAGCTTCCGGTTGACGTGCAATGGACTCAAGGGCGCTTTTACCGATATTTCCAATACCGATACCAGCTCCAACCACGGCAATACCAGCTCCGATGCCTGCACCCAGACGGGCGATGGCCTGAAAATCTCCGACCAGCTGTAAGAAAAATGTTAATAAATCCATAAAATAATGTTTATTAAAGGTTCAAATCACGTAGGGTCGAGGCATGCCTCGACCGTACAAAGGTTAAGGTTCAAATCACGTAGGGCCGGGCATGCCCCGACCGTACATTATTTTCATTTATTCGTATCTCGTCATTCGTATATTCAATCGTCATTCGTAAATCGAATTATTCGTAAATTCCTTTAGTGTTTTTCCGTTTCAATGGTTGCCAACCCGAAATAGAGAGCTGACAATAAAGTAAATACATAGGCCTGGATGAAGGCAACAAGGATCTCCAGCAGATCCATAAAGACGATGAATGCGACGGAAACCACCGAAACCCCATATCCCAATGCCACACTGATCGACCCAAAGATAAATACCAGACTGACGAAGCCCAGTACGATGATGTGCCCGGCTGCCATGTTGGCAAAAAGCCGCACCATCAGAACAAACGGCTTGGTGATGATCCCTACGATCTCCACAACCGGCATCAGGGGAATAGGAAGCTTCAGCCACCAGGGAACCCCGGGGGTGTTGATGATATCAACCCAATAATGCCTGTTTCCGTTAATGGTGGTCAACACAAAAGTAAATATGGCCAGAACCATCGTGATCGCAATATTTCCGGTGACATTGGCGCCTCCTGGAAATATCGGGATAATGCCCATCAGGTTGTTAAGAAAGATAAAAAAGAAAATGGTCAGCAGGAAAGGCATGAATTTTTCATATGATTTCTCCCCGATGGAACTTTTTGCAATGTCGTCGCGAATAAAGATAATCAGGGGTTCCAGCAGGGACTGCATTCCTTTTGGCGCTGATTTTGGATTCCGTTTGTAGCGGTTGGCAATAGAGATGAATATCCAAAGAAGTAAAATACTACTGATCAGGATGGCCATCACGGTCTTGGTAATGGAAAAATCATAGAGAGGTTTATCAGATTTCGCTTCCGGATGAATCTTCCCTTTCTCCAGTACAAATCCATTATAGGTATGTTCAGCATTATGAAATCTGGAAGACCAGAAAGTGTGTATTTTTCCGTCATACAACACAATGATGGGTAACGGGATGGTGACATGGGTATGCCCCAGTGTGGCAATATGCCATTCATGGTTATCAACCACATGTTCCATGATCATTTTACCGGCGTCGAATTCGTGTTCAATGATTAAATCTTCATCGTATTGAAAAGTTGAATCTACTCCTGCTTCTTGTGCCGCATGAAATGGTCCTGAAGCATGTGCCGGAAAATCCGGAAATACCAGAAGAACCAGAAACAGGAAAAAAAGAAAAGTGAGAACCCTGACGTCCTGTGTTCGAACCATATAGACTATTTCATGCTGATTTTCGGGCTGCAAGTTTACGAAAAATTCATGAAATACTGAAATCAAATTTCATGAACATATGAAAATATGTTCAGCTGACAGGGTTTTATGGTTGGGGGGTATTGACCCAAAGGATCACATATTGCTCAATTCCCGCCCATACCTGCACTGCACCATAGTCTTCCCAATGTTCGGTATCATACCAGTAGTAGATCGGAGGAAGGTTCAGAAAAAGGACTTCCCCGTCCTCATCGGTCCACTGGTTGGTGATGTAGTTTCCTGCTTTCAGGTTTTCATAGCTGGTAGCAAGATAAACCTGCTCCCCAACCAGGAGATTTCCGTTCGAGTCCATGACCCTGATCACCAGAAGGCCAACCGTTGCCTCTTCCGAGCTGCAAGATGGCAGCATCACACTCGTGGCGAAAAAGAGAAAGCCGGATAGGATAATAAACAACTTTTTCATGCGGAAGGGTCTTTAAAATCTGCAACAAAGATAGCAAAAAACAGCCATTCGTAAAATAAATCCTGTGATTATCAGTTTGTAACATTTGAGTGTGGCAGACGTCTAAGTTTTTCAGTCCTTGCGGATTTATTAAAATTCCGTACATTTGAACCTTTAAATGAACATGTCATGTTTCGATTAACCACACTCCCGATGGGCAAACTGTATTTAGCCATCAGCTTTTCACTCCTGTTAGCTTCCTCTTCTTTTTCTCAGAAAATCTGGACTCTGGAAGATTGTGTTGAGTATGCTCTTGAAAACAATCTCGACATACAGAAACAGATCCAGTCGGTAGAATCGAACCGGGTCACACTTTTACAAAGCGGCCTGAGTATGTTGCCCAACCTCAATTTCAATGCTTCCAATATCTGGAACACGGGGCAAACCATTGACCAGTATACCAATACATTTGCCACTACCACGGTACGGTCCAACAACTTCAGTGTCTCCAGTAATGTGACTCTTTTCAACGGATTACAAAAATTCAATTCCCTGAAGCGAAATCAAATTGAATTAATGGCCAGCCGTTACGACCTTGATGTCATTAAAAACGATATTTCTCTGGCGGTTGCAGGTTATTATCTGGATATTCTCTTCAACAAAGAGATCCTTGATGTCACCGAAAGCCAGTTAACCATCACTACCGAGCAGGTTGAACGGGTAAGGAAGATGGTGGAAGCAGGTGCTGCTGCCCAGGGAGATCTGTTGAATATCCAGGCCCAGGCCTCCACCGAAGAACTGAATACCGTCGAGGCCAGAAACAGGCTGAATATCTCTTACCTTTCCCTTCAGCAACTCATTGACCTCACCATTTCCAGTGATTTTGACATCGAAAAACCACGACTGAAAGAGGTAGCCCCTCCGAAAGAGATGATTACTGCGGAGACGATCTATGGGCATGCCTTGACAACCCGCCCGGAAATAAAAAGCGCTGAACTGAGGATTGAGAGCGCAAATAAATCCCTTGCGATAGCCCGCGGGGGGCAATCACCCAGCCTGACCTTTGGCGGCTCCTATGCCACCGGCTATTCAGGCGCAGCCAAAACGATTGATCCCAACATTCCTCCCGTCATCACTACCTATCCGATAGGGATTACCCAACTCACACATGATACTGTTCTGGGGTATCAATCGACCTATTCCTATAAAACAAAGTCTTTTTCTGATCAGTGGAACGACAACGATAATCTCTCTCTTGGATTCAACCTCTATATTCCCATCTTTAATGGCTGGCAGGTACGCTCCTCGATTACCCAGGCGAAAATCCAGCGAAATATTGCGGAGCTGGACCTGGAACAGAGGAAAAGGACACTGCAGAAGACTATTGAGCAGGCTTACGCCGATGCCGTTGCCGCTCTCCAGAAATACACTTCTGCCCACCAGAAAGTGCAGGCCCAGGAAGAGTCTTTCAAATACACTGAACAGAAATTTGATGTTGGAATGGTCACATCCTACGATTACAACAACAGCAAAAAAGATCTGACAAGTGCACAGTCTGAGTTATTACAGGCTAAATACGATTTTATATTTAAAACCACGATACTTGACTTTTACATGGGAAATCCAATCCGTATCAGTCAGAATTAAACTTTAACTCCATGGCTTCTAAAAAATCAAAGAAAAAACTCTGGATTATTATTGCCTCCGTGGCTGTTCTTGCCATTATCATTATCCTGGCCACGATCAAAGGCGGGAAAAATGATGGGATCAAAGTCTCTGTTGAACTCGTTGCGAAGAGAACGATTGTTCAGACTGTCTCTTCCAACGGAAAGATCCAGCCTGAAACAGATGTGAAGATATCTCCCTATATCTCCGGTGAAGTGGTTGAACTCTATGTAAAAGAGGGTGACGAAGTCAAGAAGGGGGAACTCCTGGCAAAGATCGACCCGGAGATCTATATTTCACAATACGACCAGAGTGTTGCTTCGGTAAATACCCAGAAAGCCAATGAATCGAATTCTGTTGCCCGGCTGGCCCAAATGGAGGCACAGTTTGAAAATGCCCGGCTGAATTTCGAGCGGCAACAGAAGTTATTTGATCAAAACGTGATCTCTAAAGCAGATTTTGACCAGGCGAAAGCAAATTTTGAGGTGGCAAAGGCGCAGGTCACCTCCGCCAACCAGGATGTGAAAGCTTCGGCGTTTATGGTTAAAAGTTCGGAAGCTGCACTGAAACGGGCCACGGATGACCTGACCCGGACAGCCATCTTCGCACCGAACGACGGAACGGTATCCAAGCTGAATGTCCTGAAAGGGGAGCGCGTTACCGGAGCCTCACAGTTTTCAAGTGGTACTGAAATCATGCGGCTGGCTAACCTTAACGAGATGGAAGCCCAGGTAGAGGTGAATGAAAACGATATCATCCGGGTAAACCTCGGCGATACTGCATTGATTGAAATAGATGCCTACCTCAACCGCAAATTCAAAGGAATCGTTACTGAAATCGCTACATCTGCCAATACTACCGGTGTCAGTGTCGACCAGGTAACCAACTTCAATGTCAAGATTCACCTGCTGAAAGAGTCGTATGAAGATTTGCTTGACCCTGAAAAACCCTTTTTCAGTCCGTTCCGCCCCGGGATGTCCTGTACAGTGGAAATCCAAACGGAAACAGCCTATCATGTGCTAACGGTGCCTATCCAGGCTGTAACTACCCGGGTATCACAGGATACGCTGGATAAACTGAATGCACAAAATGTGGAGACGGAGCAACACGATGACCGTGAAATTGAGCGTGTGACAACAAAAAAGACTGAAGAGATCCAGGAATGCGTGTTCATTTTTGACGATGGGATTGCCGGAAAACGCGATGTCAAAACAGGGATCCAGGACAACACCTATATTGAGATCAAAGAGGGCCTTTCCGACAGCCTGGAGGTGATCACTGCCCCTTATTCGGTCGTATCAAAAACCCTTAAAGATGGCGACAAAGTGAAAAAAGTTGACCGGAAGGATCTTTTTAGCGCAAGCAAATAATGTCACTTATCCTGGCTCTTGAAACAGCCACTCCCGTTTGTTCTGTTGCTCTCGCCCGTGATGGAGAGGTTCTCTCCCTTTCTGAGTCGGCCATCCCAAACGGACACGCAGGGATGATAACACTACTGATTGAGAAACTCTTTTCGGAATCCTCGTTGCACTATACCGATCTCGACGCCATTGCGGTGAGTATGGGACCGGGGTCTTATACTGGATTGCGTATTGGCGTGGCAACGGCAAAAGGTCTTTGCTATGCGCTGGACAAACCCCTGATTGCTATTCCGACGTTGGAAGCGATGACAGCCGGAATGAAACACTACCCCTCCCCCAGCCCCTCCCCAGTTGCTTCGCATTCGCTCGCAAGGGAGGGGTGTGACGGCCAACTGCCAACTGCCAACTGCCGACTGCTCTTCTGCCCGATGATCGATGCCCGGAGGATGGAGGTGTTTTGCGCGGTGTTTGATTCGGATCTCAAGGAGATTCGTTCAACCGATGCGGTGATTGTGGATGAGCATTCGTTTGAAGAGTTGCTGGATCAGCATCCGGTTCTTTTTGCCGGAAACGGATCCGGAAAATGCAAAGAGAAGTTATCCGGGAATCCGAATGCACTGTTTTTGGATCATTTTCAACCTTCCGCAAAATTCCTGATCGAACTTGCAGAACAGAAGTTTCGTGAAAACAGGTTTGAAAACCTGGCCTACTTTGAACCCTTCTACCTGAAAGATTTCATCGCCGGCAAACCAAAGGTCAAAGGTCTGAAGTAAAAGATAACAAAAACGACCACTGCACCACAGCACTATGGCACTATATCAACCTATCACCACAACGTTTATCTCAACAGTACGCAGCGTCTCGTCACGGTTGCATCCGGAGAGACGAGTCTGTAAAAATAGACCCCATCCGGCATCCGGACTCCGCCATCATTGAGGCCATTCCAGTAAACGCAGTGAGTGCCTTTTACCTGTACGCCATTCACCAGAGTTTTTACCTTCCCGCCGCTGAAGTTGAATACCTCGATCAGCACTGTTGAAGGTTTTGTGACAAGATAATCAATCCGCGTGGTGGAGCTGAACGGATTGGGATAGTTCATGGAGAGAGTACTTTTATCGGCCGGTTTTTGTTCTCCGATTTCGGTATAAAGTCCTTCATTCACAGCAATCACAACATAATGGGTATCCACCTGGCTGACTATCATCAACTGATCATAGAGATAGACTGTCTCTCCTTCTACAGGAAGCGGCAGGACTACATTCAGATCGACTGACTCTCCGGGATTAAGTGTATAGGGAAAGTCGGTAAAGGGCCAGGGATCAACCGACCAGGGGAAAGGAGAGGTGGTCAGTGATTCCTCTTGAACATAGATCAAATCCAGGCTGGCATCGGTTGGATTTCCAATCGATACGAGTTGGCCATCAATACATTGCTGGGGATTGTCATATACCAGCGTGTCGGACGACAGTTCCACATCGGGCGTGATGTAGGTCGTATCCCCGGCATGACAGCCAATCCCGGTAATAACTTCCGTGGAACTGTTATCCAGTACAAAAGCAAGTAACTCGCAATTCTCGATAATGTAGTCGGTGCCGGAATAGTCGTAGGTGAAAATTCTCCGGTAGAAGGTTCCGGCCGTGGCATCTGTGAGGATTGGGTCGCCCCATTGTCCCACAAAAGCCTCCCGGAAGGTATGTTTATGTGTGTATGGATAGGTTGCGCCTGCCTGATGTGAAACAAGGTCATTCTCGGCCAGCGTGACCATCAGGTTGTGTTCGCCCGGGAAGTCCTCCGTATAGTAGATATCTACCACCACTGTGAGGATGCTGTTGGCTTCATCGTAGCTTGTAGCCATCCCCACATTCATGGGAGAGGGTTCTGCCAGGATGGTGCTGGTATGGGCAGGCCAGCTCGTCCGGCTCATCAACCGCTCAGGGGGAGTCCAAACACGACGCTGGATAAAGGCGCTTGGCATAAACCTGCTGGTTCCGCAATAAGGGGTCATATACAGACTGTCTGGAAAGTGTCGGCGAAAATCCGGATCTCCGGCAGTAGGGGTAGTATAACTCGAATTATAAGGATGATAAGCCACACAGAAGGCTCTTCCCGGATGATCGGCAAGAATCTGCGCCATCACCTGGTGTCCGGCCGGACAGTTAGGGCAGTTTACTCCTGTGAACTCTTCCAGGATAGCATTCTTATCCAGAGGTTCTATCGGCACATAATGCTGTGCTAACATCAGGCAGGGAATCAATAATCCAGCGATCCCCAGGCTTACAGATCGGCAAAATGTTTTCATGCTTGTACTATTTTGTTGCTGATTGATTGGAGAGATAAAAATACATATTCTTTTTATATTCTCGATTGTTTTCATGAAGAGACTCTTTTTCGGGATGATTTTTCTAATTTAGCCAGGCAATTATTCCCTGAATATGGCTGAAACAAATCACTATAAGGCTCCTGACCACTATCTGGTTGATGATCTGCTCACGGATGAGCACAAGATCGTGAGAAATGCCGTTCGAGATTGGGTTAACCGGCATGTGAAACCTATCATTGAAGTACAATATGAAAAAGCTCAATTCCCCATACATCTGATCCGTGAAATGGGGCAGATCGGCGCCTTTGGTCCATTTATTCCCGAAGGGTACGGCGGCCCGGGTCTCGACTATATCTCCTATGGGCTGATCATGCAGGAACTTGAGCGGGGCGATTCCGGGATCCGTTCCATGGCATCGGTCCAGTCGTCGCTGGTTATGTATCCGATTTTTTCATACGGATCTGAAGAACAAAAGAGGAAATACCTGCCCTCCCTGGCGACAGGAGAGCTGATTGGTTGTTTCGGGCTCACCGAACCCGACCACGGGTCCGATCCCGGAAGCATGAAAACCCATGTAAAAGAGATGGACGATCATTTCCTTTTAAATGGCTCCAAGATGTGGATCACCAATTCCAGCATTGCCGATGTGGCGGTGGTTTGGGCAAAAGATGAGGCCGGCGTGATCAGGGGGTTCATCGTGGAAAAGGGCTGGGAAGGATTCACTGCGCCCGAGATCCATGGTAAGTGGTCGCTGCGGGCTTCCGTGACCGGTGAACTCGTATTTGACAACGTGAAAGTTCCGAAAGATCATATCCTGCCTAACGTGGAAGGGTTGAGAGGCCCTCTGAGCTGCCTCAACTCTGCCCGCTTCGGTATCGCCTGGGGTGCAATCGGAGCAGCTATGGATTGCTATGATGCAGCTGTAAGGTATTCTCTCGAACGGATTCAGTTCGACAAACCAATCGGAGGATTCCAGCTTCAGCAGAAGAAACTGGCGGAGGCTTTGACTGAGATCACCAAAGCCCAGTTGCTTGCCTGGCGAATGGGAGTCCTTCGCAACGAAGGCCGTGTCACAGCAGCACAGATATCGATGGCCAAACGGAACAATGTCGCTATGGCCCTCACTATCGCCAGGGAGTTGCGCCAGGTTCTCGGTGCCATGGGAATTACCAATGATTTCCCGATGATGCGCCATATGATGAACCTCGAATCGGTAATCACGTATGAAGGAACTCACGACATTCACCTGCTGATTACGGGAGCGGAGATAACCGGGATTCAGGCTTATAAATAGCGAAATAGCGAAATAGCGAAATAGTGACTTGGTTTACTGGCAATCCATAGCAATCATTGACAAAGTATTACCTTTGTGCCTGTCGAGAATTTTCTGATGTCTGAACACCCCTTCCGACGTTTTCCCACACGTGTGGTCCCCATTGGCAACTTGCCCATGGGAGGCTCTTATCCTATCCGGGTACAGTCGATGACCAACACCGACACACAGGATACTGAGGGAACTGTAGCACAGGCAATCCGGATGATTGAAGCCGGATGTGAATATGTCCGGATCTCCGTACCGGGAATGAAAGATGTGGAAACCCTTCGGAAAATCAAGAAGGAGATCCGGGATGCCGGATTCACTGCCCCGTTGATTGCCGACGTCCATTTCAAACCGAAAATCGCTGAAATCGCTGCCACGATCGTGGAAAAGGTGAGGATCAACCCTGGAAACTACGTTTCAGGGTCAAGGGTCAAGGTTCAAGGGTCAAGGATGAAGGGTCCTGCAGGGACGAGGCATGCCTTGTCCGAGGGCCAAGGGTCAAGGATGAGCGAAACGAAATCCGGCATCCGGCATCCGGAATCCGGCATCCAGCATCCGGCATCCGGCATCCGGAATCCGGCATCTGACCAGCATTATTTCGACGAAATCTCCACCCGACTGACTCCTTTGCTTAAAATCTGTAAGGATCATGGGACAGCAATCCGCATCGGCGTAAACCACGGCTCGCTTTCCGAACGAATCATGGATCGGTTTGGAGATACACCGGAGGGGATGGTAGAGTCGGCACTGGAGTTCGCCCGAATCTGTGAAGAGCACGGTTTCCGAAACCTGGTATTGTCGCTCAAATCCTCCAACACCCGCGTGATGATCCTTGCCAACCGTTTGCTTGTGGAACGAATGAAAGAAGAAAGCATGGATTATCCCTTGCACCTGGGTGTTACCGAAGCAGGCGCAGGGGAAGACGGGCGGTTGAAATCTGCCGTGGGGATCGGCAGCCTGCTGGCCGACGGGATCGGTGATACAATCCGGGTTTCGATCACTGAAGACCCGGAACACGAGATCCCGGTTGCTTACGGAATCCTCCAGGCCACAGGTGTCAGGATCACTCGCACCGAATACATCTCCTGCCCCTCCTGTGCCCGGACTCTTTTCGATATCCAGAAATCGGTTCAAACGATCAAGGAACGAACCGGACATCTTACCGGATTAAAAATCGCCGTCATGGGTTGTATCGTGAATGGTCCGGGTGAAATGGCTGATGCACATTATGGATATGTGGGCGCCGGAAAAGGAAAAGTCAACCTTTACAAAGGGCAGACTTTGGTCAAGAAAAATGTGGATGAATCGGTTGCCGTGGAAGCCTTGATTCACCTGATCAAAGAAAACGGGGAGTGGATAGAACTTTAAGGTACAACTACTTTGCAGCATTCCCTTAAAATCCCTGACTGAAAACAAAGAAGGTAAATTCCCGGAAGCAGGTTGCTGATCCCGGGTGTCATACACCTATCCCATGAGATTTCATGAACTCCGCCAGAAAGAGGGAAAGAACCGGCTCCCTTTGTGATCTCTTTACCGGAGGATGAAAAGAGCATCCCACGATAAATTCCCGCCTTTATAGCAGTAAGAAATATCCGGCTGGTGGTGGTCAAGGGGTTGGGATATACGGCGAGATGAAACGCCCCACCATTCATAGGATTCATGTCCCTGATTCCTATTGAGGTCAGATTCACTCCCTGCATCCATTGAACCTGTGACAACTCTCCGTGACGGTCAGCCCCCGATCGGTCAAAAGCCGTATCCCCTGCTCCTTCATCAAATTTCCAGTACCCATGCAGTCCCTGCTGGTCGTCAGGAAGATTCATCTCCATCCACTCTTCAATTTCTGTCTCACTACGGATTGAATTCCAGATCCTGACTTCATCAATGCATCCCTGAAAGGCATGGTTTCCGGTTTTCATATTGCCGACAACAAACTCCCTTGTACTGTTTGACAGTACCGGGCCCATGGGAGATGTGATCATTTCCAGCGGCTGATCGACCCCATCCAGGTAAACGTGTGCTTCACTGGCAACCGTGTCGTATGACAGGGCAAGGTGTTGCCACTGATTCATCTTCACCGTTCCGCCCGGGGTAGAAAAGGTACTGACCACTCCTCCCGCATGTGCCATCATCACAACAAATGATGAATCCACGGGAAGGGTAGCCAAATCCTGGTTCAAATAAAAAGAGATCATGGTTTTATCTATGATTTTCCCTGCTCCTGAAGAACCAAATCCTGTTGGTTTGACCCAGGCTTCAATAGTAAAATTACCGGTCAGGTTCAGGGAAGAATCATTCTGACACTTCAGCCGGCTGTCGGAACCATTGAATTCTAGGGAACTTTCTCCGTCAAACACACGGATCTCCTCCTGCCTGATAATCGAATCCGTAATGGAATCGCTGGTAACAATCAACTTTACCGGATAGTTACCAACCGTTTCAAAGAAATGTTCAGGATGCTGTTCCTGAGAATCAATGATGCCATCGTTGTTGAAATCCCACTGCCAGGTATGGACCGGCGGTTTCGCATAGGTTTGGTCGGTAAACTGAACTTCAAGCGGCTGTTGTCCGGACTGGGGAGCCGATTTAAAGTCCGGGATCAAAAAGGTGTTGATGCTTTCCCACCATCTCAGTTCGTGGTCTCCAAAACAGGCTCCGAGGATATCGGGATCTCCGTCGAGATCCAGATCCGTCACATATACCTGGATCATGTCATAAGCGTCATCGGTCACGATTCTCCCGGAAAAATTTCCTGCACCGTCGTTTTCCCAGAAGTTTACGATCCCTGTCTGCCAGGCAATGGATAAGATATCGGTGTCGCCATCCTGATCCAGATCGGCAATTTTCGACGCCCGGGCGCCGTTGTAATGATCCCTCAGCAAATGTTCTGTAAAACCGAAGGCTCCATCATTCTCATACCAGGCAACCAGATCGGTATTGTCGCAGGCTGTAACCACCAGATCCATATCTCCGTCGCTGTCAAAATCGGCCACCTGTACCGAGTTGGCTGCAGGCAAACCCGTCACCAGAGGAATTTCGGTAAAATTCTCCGCTCCGTCGTTTTCAAACCAGATGACCTCGCCGGCTTTGGCGGTAGCCACGATATCCTGATCGCCATCCTGATCCAGGTCGGTGATGGTTGCCCAGTTCGTTTTCGTCCAATCCTCCTTGAGAACGATGACCGTAAAGTTTCCGTCACCATTATTTTCTGCCCAGGCGATCCGGTTGTCGCCACAGGAAACCAGGATGAGGTCCTGATCGCTATCGCTGTCGATATCTCCTGAAAAGACAAAATCGGCGCTGCTCCAGGTGGTGTCGTTGATGATATGTTCAGTGAAGTTGCCCGATCCGTCATTGCTGAACCATGAGAACCGCCCCAGAGTTTTGGCCGTAGCGACAATATCCCATGAATCGTTGTTGTCAATCTGAGCGGAAATCACCCCTTTGGCTGCAGTATATCCGGTAACGACAACATGTTCGATGAACTGAAAATCTTCTGCCTGTTCAAACCAGCTTACCTTGTGACCACTGTTGGCAGTAGCTACCAGGTCAATGTCACCGTCGGCATCAAAATCGGCTGCTGCAATACAGGTTGCTCCATGGAATTCCTCCAGGATAATATGCTCATCAAATAATGCCTGGGAAAAGAGGCCGGAAGTAATCAGGAGCAAGCCTGAGATCATCAGGCTCATTTTGGTAATTGTGTTCGTTGTAATGGGTTTCATCAGTTTCCGTTTTTTACAAAAGTAGTCCCGGTTTTCGTGAAAAAAGTCCGGACGGAACGGGAAGGACATCTTTCCCCCACCCCCAAGAGGTTGTCTCAAAACATCGAAACAGCCTCTTTTTTCTCCCCCTTCCCTTCTTGGGGAAAGCTTTCCAAGCCGATCAAACATCCTGCATTCCCAATCGTCCAATCGACAATCGACAATCAGTTTGAAAACACTGCTCCATGTTCCGGCTGGTATTTCCGCCGGTATTCGACCGGGGTCATGGTAGTGGCTTTCCGGAAAGCGGTATAAAAGGCCGACTTGGAGTTGAATCCGCAATCGTACGCGATGGCGATTACTTTCAGGTGATTAAACCGGGAGTTATGCAGTAATTTCATTACCTCTTCGATACGATAGGTATTGATAAAATCATAGAAATTCTGGTGAAACTGCTCATTGATGACCTGGGAGAGTTTGTGGATGGTAGTGCTTAACCGGGAAGCCAGATCCTGCAGGTTGAGTTCGGGATCGAGGTAGAGCTTATCAGTTTTCATCAATCGTTTTAACTCCTGCAGGATCTTTTCGGTTTCCTGATCCTGAAGTCCTGATTTCTGGTATTTGAATTCCTTTTCGGGATGTGCGGAGAGGTTCCCTTCAAAACGGATATTGGAGATCGCCTCCAGGGTGTGTTCTGAAAAAATCCCCTGTTGCCGGTAACCGAAAACCCCCACCCCCATCAGAAACAGGATCAACACCACTACCGATATGATGTTGAGGACCGGCAGAACTGGCAGAAGTCCATAATCCATCAAATAGAGTAAACCGAGAGAAAAAAGAATATAGAACAGAAAGCCCCCTGACAGATAGAGCAACCAGTTAAGCTCTTTTTGTTTGCGGGAGGAAAAAAATCCGGGGATCCGTTTACGGTATCTGAGCACTGTCAGGAAAGTGACAACCAGGTAGACCGATACGCAGAATTCCCAGATGAGATCAATGATGAGGCGGTAGATGAGGTGGTGGTTGGCAAAGATGAAAAAATTACCGGGTTTGGTATCCAGGAAAAGATAATGGACAAACGGGACCATCACTACCGCCAGCGGGATCAGGTGAAACAACAATCTGAGCCGGAAAGGGCGATCCTTCCGGATGATGAATAGAGCATACAGATAAATGGCGGGGCCCAACAGGACCCAGTATCCCAGATCGAGGCCTGTCAACCAGTTCGGCGCCGTGGCCAAACCAAAGCAAAACGTACGGTAAATCAGTTCGGCACCAACCAGGATGAAAAAGAGTCCCAGAAAGAGATCAGAAGGTTTTTTCGGTTGTTTGATCGCAATGAGGATCAGGAAAAGGACAACGAACGCCAGGCCGGTGAGGGGAATAGTTGCCATGGCTAATGAACGATCACTTTTTCTGTTGAAATCTGTCCATTCTTTCCGGATAAGCTGAAAATATAAACTCCGGGTTCCCAGTTGGAAGTTGAAAAATCGGTGGCAATTATCCCCCGGGAAATCTCTTTTTCCAATACAAATCCTCCCCGGAGATCATAAACTCGCACGTACTGATATTCCCGGGAATTCTGATATACCCCTGAGAAATCAAAGGTGATGTCAGAAGGATCTTCCCAATTAAAAATATGTATTGAAGGTGTTCCGTCTTTAACCCCTGCAAGGAAGATATACCTATCATCATAATCCCCCAGTTCTAGTTTGTCCAATAACTGTGCGGAATCTCCGGTAATGCGATAAAGTAAAAGATCACTTTTCATTCCGCTGGAATTCTCTTTACATAACAGGATAAACAAGGAATCATTCCCGGTAAGGTTAAAACCCTTCACGTTCAAGTACTCTCATGCTTGAAGAATCCTGTTTTGTATTGACAAATATATTGAATCCCTGAATCCGGCTTCCATGCACATCTCATGAAATATACAAAGGGGGAACAAGTGTGGATAAAATGAGACTTATTCTTTACCAACAACCACCCTGACCGCCCCTGGAAGGATCTCATAGGTGAATGGCGTGTGCCCGAGTGATTCCCCGTCTGTTTCAAGGAAGATTTTCTGCGTTGAACGGATCCTGATGGTTTTTCCCTGGAATGTCTTGATAAACGGAAGGTCGATCAGCGTTCCATCGTACAGTTTCCTTGTGTGCCGTATGACCATCCATTTGGGTGCTTTCTTGATCAGGGTGACATCCAGGAGGCCGTCGTCGGCAATGGCAAACGGAAGTTGCATCATGCCTCCGCCGTTGTATTTACAGATTCCGACATTCATGGAAAAAACTTCTCCTTTGAATACCGTTTCGCTGTCCACCTCAATTACGGCATCCAGGAAGTTGTATTGAAACAGGCTGGCAAAGATAAACCAGAGATACGTAAGCGGGCCGCCATGCCCTTTTTCCTTGAGGAGGTTGGTTTTTTTCGCTACCAAGGCATCATAAGCCATGCCGGCCACATTCATGAAGTAGCGTTCCTCTCTCTCCTGCTTGTGGTAGTAGGTTACTTTCCCGATATCCTGAATGAAGGTTTTTCTTTCTTTCAGCAGTTGGACGGCCCGATTGAAATCAAACGGGATGTTAAACATCCGGCACCAGTCATTCCCCGTACCTACCGGGATCATCCCCAGGGTGATTTCCGAGACCGGGCAACTTTGCTGAAGAAAGACTCCATTGAGAGCCTCGTTCAGGGTTCCGTCGCCACCTACAACGGCAATTGACCGGTATCCCTTTTCTATCGCTTCCCGGGTCAGATGGATGGCGTGATTTTTATGTTTCGTATACTGATGCTGATGATCAATCCCTTCATGCCTGATCATCTCCAGGATCTTCGGCCACTCTTTGGCTCCTTTTTTTACGCCCGCATTGGGATTCACGATCACCATCCACCGGGAGGGGGGAATGGGTAGAGACTCATCCATAGCTCGTTCCGATAAAAGATCCTGCAAGGTAATTAATAAATTCAAATCCGTTTCATCGATCTTTCTCAACCATTGGTCTATTTCTGTTGATTGTTGCGCCATGAAGCGGCCTGATCTGCTATGATGTCCTCAGTTGCGCAGGAATTTGTTGTATCTTTATCCAAATCTTTCCGCCATGAAAAAAGTACTGATTCTCTTGGTTTCTATGGCTGTAACGCTCGGTAGTACAGCACAGGAAACATCCCGGCGATCCAGGACATTCAACTACTTCAACCGGACAGAAGCCGGGATCTCTTTCGGAGTGGGTAACTTCAAGGCAGATGTTCTGAACGGGGTACAGAAAAGCCTTAAAAACAACGAGATGCCTATCTCAATCCAGACCATCAACGGAATCGCATACCACGGCCGGATCGGACTGGGTCTCGGCATTGGGGTTGAATATTGGAAGGACGGACTCTTCTTTCCCCTCTTTGCTCACTTGCATTATGATCTCCGGCCGAAAGATAAGACCTTTTATGGACAGTTGAGCCTGGGTTCCGGCATCGGAACCCGCTACAGTACTACCTTTTTCCAGGAGGGGACCGGAGGGCTGATGGTCCAGGTGGGTGTAGGGTATAAGATGAAGGTATTCAAACGGCTGCGATTCTACTATGAGGTCTTTTACAAATATCAGGGTATCAGCTCGGCTTATGAAGACAAAATTGTTACTTCGGACACAACCATCGTTCGAAACGTTGACTATAAAGTACCTTTGAACTTCCTTGGTTTCAAGATCGGGATCAGCTTCTATTAAAGCGGGTCCTGTTCTCTTCTTCCAAAGAGCAGAAACGAGAAGAAGAAATAGAAGAAACTGACTCCCGCCTGCGATTCGAGTGTGTCTTCAGTGAGCATGGAGACCATCGCGATGATGAAAAAGGAGAGGAAGAAATAATCCTCAAACCCACGTTTTACCCAGGCAGGGTAAATCAGGGAAATCAAAAACCATCCCAGGCCAAAGACCCCGAATCCGATCAGGATGGAGAAATACTGATTATGCGATCGCCACCATTGTTCCGATGACAGCTTAGTCTTCATCTTCTCATATTGCTCCATGAAAGCCTGGTTCATATCTCCCGTACCAACTCCGGTAAGCCAGTGTTCCAAGATGATCCCCCTGCTGGCTTTCCAGAATTCCAGTCGCTGCATCAGGGAAGAACCGGTAGGGTCTCCCGATTCGAGATACGTTTCATATCCCATCAGTAACTCGTAGATCCTTCCTCTTAAACTGAGCCGGTTCAGGTTGACCACATCGGGGATCCCTCGTTCAATGGCTTCAATATCTTCATTGGTAAGTTTCTCTATTCCCTCCGCATCTTTCCTGTATCCCATGGAAGAGAGGTAACGGATCAGGGTAAATTTCACCTGTTGCCCTTTCAGGTCAGTTGAGTCAAATGGAATCCTGGAACGCTTGCTCCATCCCTCGCGCAGTTCATCCCACTGGACATAAATCCAGAGATAATGTCCATTTTCCGTCTGTTTGCTCAGTAAATTATGTGTATAAGGATTCCCGCGGGGCGAAATCTTTTCCAGCTTGCTGTAATCCACGGTTTCCACTCTGTAATAATCCCGGATGACGGATCTCAGGTAGAGCCCTCCGCTAACCAGCAACACGATGATGGAAAAGATACATCCTGCCTTCAACCAGATACTCCTGCTACGGAAGGTATAGATTATCAGCAGGATGAAGAGGGTAACCACAAAAACGCCCAGACCGGTGAACGACCGTGAGATCACCAGGTAGATGAGGAACCACACAATGATAAGGAAAGCCGCTGATTTAATCCAGAGAGATGTTCTCTTTTTCCGGAACAGGAAATAGCCTGCCACAAAGAGAGCCATGCTGATCATCAGGCCAAGGATAATATGGGAGATATGTCCAGAGATATCGCGGATATCAATGAACTCGAAGTTGAAAAGCTTCCAGGTGTTGGCCAGGGTAACAACGACCAGGTTCATGACGAAGATCATCATAAACCGGTAAAAATCACTCCTGCCAAACGCTTTTGAGGTAGCGAAGAAAATCGGGAGGATTAGCATCGGCGCTTTGGTCCGGAGATCTTTGAACGCATATCCGAAATCGGATGTGAAAAAAAGTCCCAGGATATGCAGCAAGTAAAGAGAGGCGAGAATCATAGCAGGTTTGTTCCTGAAAAACACCCTGAATCCCTTGCCTATACTCTCAAACCACAGCATCAGCGTGTAGGGAAATCCCAGTGCGATTCTCCTGAACAGGGATCCTGTGGTGAAAAAACCGGTGAACTTCGTCAGGTTCACCCGTTCCAAAATCCAGGCGCCCGAAACCGTCCACATACCAATACTCAGGATGTATTTTGAGAACGGCAGGAAAATGATGATGATCGCGATCCCTGCGATATAGGCCGTCCGGACAAAAATCTGATATCCCCGTTCAAATGTCATACTCAGGCAAATGGATTCCTTCTTCCATGGGCTAATTTCGTTCTGAACGTTCGGAAGGAATCGGTCCCTTTGATATCGATCCGTTTAAGTTCATAGTTGTCTTTCACCGGGAGTGGATTGATCCTGTTGCCGATACGCACCGCAAACCAGAGTTGCATCTCGGTGAAGAGTTTTTTCATCAGAAGGTTCAGTTCCGGATCTTTTTTAGGATATCCTCCATAGGGATAGGCCAGTACCCGGCTGATCCGGATATGATGGAACTCCATGGTATTGAAACAGTTTTCAAGGTCCTCCCGCATATCTTCGGGCGCCAGTTCGGCATAACTCCGGTGCAGGAACCCATGAATCCCGAGTTCAATCAGGCCGTCATCTTCGATCCGTTTTAACTCGTCCGCCGAGAGAATCTTTTCCGAGCCCTGATCCCAGAGATTTGTTTTCCCCATGAAGGCCACCGGGACAAAGAGTGCAGTTTTCATGCGGAACTTCTTCAGGATAGGCAGGGCATGGGTCCTGAAATTTTCATAGGCATCATCAAACGTGATGATGACCGGACGCTTCGGAAGCTCTTTTCCGGTTTCAACCGACTCCCTGAGATCGAGGAACGAAATGGTTTCGTACCCTTTTTCTGACAGATAAGCAAGCTCAAGCTCAAGCATATCGGCTGTGACCGTCAGGCCATCGGGCCCGCTGTCCGATACCTTATGGTACATCAGGATCGGTAATCCAAATCGGGAAAAGGTACTCATCTTTTTTCTTGATCTAATTCAATTGATTTTGCAATTTTCATAGAGGCATAGAAAGCGCCCAGGAGGGACCACATAAATCCCGGATAACCGTCCAGAAATCCCGCTTTGCAACAATAAAACTGAAGAAAACTGATCGGGAATTTCAGGATCACCCAGATAGTGGGAAAACGTTTTCCTTTCAGCACGTAACTCTCTGCCGCCCGGCTGGTATAGTAATTGATCTTTTCAAGATGATGAGTCAGGTCACGGTAGGAGTAATGCAGGATCTCCCCTTTCAGCCGCCGGATCTTTCCCTGCACTTCGATTCCTTCATGCACCTTCACCTGGGTAAATCCTCCTGATTTCCGGTTGAACAGCCTAAGGTGGTAATCGCTTCCGGCGCCGCCATGTTTCAGTTTTCTCCCAAGGTATACCAGTGAAAAACACATTTCAAATCCGGCCTCCTCAGGCTCCGGTTGTCGAAAAAGGTTTTCGATCTCTTCCTGTAGTTCCGGCGTTACCACTTCGTCGGCATCGATGGAAAAGACCCAGTCGTGAGAGGCCTGATCCACAGCAAACTGTTTCTGCATACCATATCCGTCGAACTCCCGCTGAATAACACGGCATCCCAGTTCTTGACAGATTTCGGCAGTGCGGTCGGTCGACAGCGAATCCACCACTACGATTTCGGCAGCCAGCTCCTGTATCGATGCGATGCAGCGGCGGATGTTTGGCTCTTCGTTGAACGCAATGATAACAACGGAAATCGCGGTCATGGTTCTCTCTGTTAATGTATCGTAAAGGAATCCCAGTCCAGCCCGAAAGGAAACGACTCCCGGAATTTCTTCATCTCTTCAAAATTCAGTGCAACGGTTTTCACGATCTCCTCCCCCTGCTCTGCCTGAAACAATACCTTCCCCTGTGGATCCACCACCATCGAGTCGCCGGTATGGTCCATTCCGTTTCCATCCTTCCCAACCCTGTTCACACCGGCAGTGTAAGCCATGTTTTCTATCGCTCTCGCTACCATCAGCGCTTTCCACGCGAAAGAGCGAACAACAGGCCAGTTCGCCAGGTAAACCAGAAGATCATATTCGTAGTCCTCTTCTCTGATGCGGTTTTTACTCCATACAGGAAACCGCAGGTCGTAACAGATCATCGGCATCAGCTTCCATCCTTTCAGCGGGATGATCGTTCTCTCTTCCCCTTTCTTTATTCGTTGGATCTCGGGACTCAAACGAAAAAGATGCCGTTTATCGTATGTCAGGAAGGTGCCGTCGGGATAGTAAAAGACCAGCCTGTTCAGATAGGACTCTCCCTCTGTGATCAGCAGGGTGGCGGCAACTGCTGTCTTTTTTGTCTCGGCCATTTCGCGAAGGAACTGCATGGAAGCTCCTTCCATCGGTTCGGCACAACACTCCGGATTGATGGAAAATCCGTGATTAAAGACTTCCGGAAGAAGGATCAGATCGGTGGGCTCATGGATCCCTTCTATCAGACTGCGGAAGTGATCCAGGTTCTTCTGACGCTCTTCCCAGAAAAGGGAAGTCTGGATTAATGTGATGTTGAGGTCTTCCATCCGGATTTGGCTTTTCCGTGTAAAATTAACAAGAGTATGCTAAATGCCGTCTAAAAATTTTAATTTTGCTTCAGTCACAAAAGATCTTCATTATGCGAACCGTCAATGATTTCAACTTCCAGGATAAGCGGGCATTGATCCGTGTTGATTTTAATGTTCCCCTGGATGCCTCTTTCCAGATCACGGATACCACCCGGATTGACGCGGCGATCCCTACGATCGAAAAAATCCTGAATGATGGAGGTTCTGTGATCCTGATGTCGCACCTGGGCAGGCCAAAAAGCGGCCCTGAAGAGAAGTTTTCCCTGAAGCATCTTCTTCCTTACCTTTCGGAAAAGCTGGGGCGACCGTTGAAGTTTGCTGACGACTGCATCGGCCCCTCCGCCGTTGAGCTATCGGCCACCCTGCAGCCCGGAGAGGTGTTACTGCTCGAGAACCTCCGGTTTTACAAAGAAGAGGAGAAGGGCGATGAAGGCTTTGCCCGTCAGTTGGCCGACCTTGGGGATGTCTATGTCAACGATGCCTTTGGTACCGCTCACCGGGCACATGCCTCCACGGCTGTCATCGCGAAATTCTTTCCCGAAGCCAAACTGTTCGGCTTTGTGATGAGCAATGAGATCCTCAACATCGACAAAGTATTAAAGGATACACCCCGTCCCTTTACCGCCATCCTTGGAGGGGCGAAAGTTTCGGGCAAGATCGAGATCATCAACCAGCTGATGGACAAAGTCGACAATTTGTTGATCGGCGGCGGAATGATGTTCACTTTCATCAAGGCAATGGGCGGCGAAGTGGGCGCTTCCCTGGTGGAGGATGACCTGCTGGAGCTGGCAAAGAATACGGTGGAGGGGGCCAAGATGCTTGGGGTGAACCTCTATCTTCCACCGGATGCCATTGTTGCTGATGCATTCTCCAACGATGCCAATAAGAAGACCTGCAGCGCCTACGACATCCAGATCCCCTGGATGGGGCTTGATATCGGGCCGGCTACCTGCGATAAGTTCCGTCATGTTATCTCGAAATCAGCCGCCATCCTCTGGAACGGACCCATGGGCGTTTTTGAGATGAACCAGTTCGAAGCGGGGACCCGGTTCATCGCTGAAGCGGTTGCAGAAGCCACTTCCAACGGGGCGTTTACCCTGATCGGCGGAGGCGACTCGGTGGCAGCGATCAACAAATACGGGCTGGCCGATAAGGTCAGCTATGTCTCAACCGGCGGAGGCGCCATGCTGGAATATATCGAAGGTAAAGAGCTGCCAGGCATCAAAGCCATCCTCGGGTGACACGGATCCTTCTCAGCCGGACCGACCGTATCGGAGATGTTGTTCTGACCCTCCCGCTAGCCGGTGTGCTGAAAAAATACCTGCCCCAAACCACCCTGCTTTTCCTGGGGAAAACTTACACGCGGCCTGTGATTGAAGCTTGCAGCTTTGTGGACGAGTTCATCGACTGGGATCTCCTTGCAGAGCTCCCCTACCGGGAACAGGTAGCAGCATTCAGGGCATTTCGCGCTGATGCGGTCATTCATGTGTTTATGAACCGAACGATCGCTAAGCTGGCCGATGCAGCCGACATTCCGGTGAAGGTCGGTTCTGCCCATCGCCTGTTCAGTTGGCTCTATTGCAACCAGGTGGTGTGGTTCAGCCGCCGTCATTCCGATCTGCACGAAGCTCAACTCAACCTGAAATTGTTAAAACCCCTTGGGATTGAAGTGATGCTGGAGAGGGAGAGGATCCCGGAATATTATGGATTGCAGGCAGATGCGCGATACGAGATACGCGATACGAGATACGCGATGCGCGATCCAGCATCCGATATCCGGAATCCGGAATCCGGAATCCGGGATCAGGAATCCCGGTTCCGTCTGATCCTCCACCCCAAATCCAAAGGCAGCGCCCGGGAGTGGGGGCTGGAGAACTTTTCCCGGCTGATTGAGCTACTTCCGCAAAATAAATTCAGCATCTATATCACAGGGACGAAAGCGGAAGGGGAACTGATGAAGGAGTTCCTGGAAAAACACCGGGAGCAGGTCACCGATAGGACCGGGAAGATGGATCTATCTGAACTGATGGAGTTTATCAACTCGTGCGACGGAATGGTGGCAGCCAGCACCGGACCTCTCCATCTTGCTGCCGCTTCCGGGAAAGTCGCCATTGGCTTATATGCTCCCATGCGCCCGATCCATCCGGCCCGGTGGGCTCCTTTGGGTAAAAACGCATCCTATCTCGTGCTCGATAAACCCTGCAACGACTGTCGCAAGAACCTGGACTGTCACTGTATGAAGGAGATCAGGGCAGAGGAAGTCGTTGCCATGCTCATGAATGATTGATTCCCGGCTTCCCTTCCTGATGGTATCTCAACCGTAAATCCTCCTTCATACATCTACATTCTCCATCGTACTTCGTAAATCGTATTTCGTACTTCCAGGGTATCATTGTCATCCCAACGAGGGAGGGAAAGTGATGGTTGGTAAATGGAACAAGCAAATAGATACTATCTTTCTGAACCATCATTGAAACAGCTCCGGTACTCTGATCTCTGTTCCGGTCCAACGGATGATCGCCGGGAAAACGGCAGCAACAGGTTTGTAGAAGACAGACTCCTCTCTGACTTTTGTGGTGATCAGATGCCTGTCAGGGTCGGCAAGGTTGATGATATAAAAAATGACACTCAGGATCAGCACGCTTTTCACCAACCCGAGCAAACCGCCTGCCAGATGGTTTAAAAAACCTATCCCGATTACCGAAACCACTTTTTCGATCAGTTTCCCTACCAGCAGCACAGCGATCAGAACCGCCAGAAAAGTAACGGAAAAGGAGATCACCGGGAGGTAGGAAGAAGAGATGTCAAAGGCTGATTTCAGGATGCCGGAGGCGAAATGGGAAAAGTAGACCGCCGCATAGATCCCCAGGATCAGGGCCACCAGCGTGGCCAGACTGATGATCAGCCCTTTGCGGAATCCAAGGATTACCATCAGCCCGGCAAACACCAGGATCACAATGTCGATGACCTGCATCAGTAATTCGGCTTTTTAAGGCGGGAGGTAAGTTCTGTCCCGAAGACAAATTCGTTCAATTCGGGATTGGTGGTCTCCAGGATCTCATCTTTTGTCCCTTTCCACCACAATGCTCCCTTGTAAATAAAATTGACCTGGTCTCCGATACTCAGGACCGAGTTCATGTCGTGGGTATTGACAATGGTGGTGATATCATACTCCTGCGTGATCTCCTCAATCAGGTGGTCGATCACCCCGGCCGTCTGGGGATCGAGGCCGCTGTTGGGTTCATCGCAAAAGAGGTATTCCGGGTTCATGGCAATCGCCCGGGCAATTGCCACCCGTTTGCGCATTCCGCCGCTGAGTTCCGATGGCATCAGTAAATTGGAATTCTCCAGGTTGACCCGTTTCAGCACAAAGTTCACCCGTTCCTTCTTCTCTTCAATCGATTTATCTGTGAACATGCTGAGGGGGAACATCACATTCTCCTCCACATTCATCATGTCGAACAAAGCGCCCATCTGGAAAAGCATGCCAATCTCCTTCCGGATCTGTTTACGCTGGTCGCTCTTCATGGCGGAAAAATTCCGGTTGTTGTAAAGGACCTTGCCAGAATCCGGTTCATATAACCCAACCAGGCATTTCATCAGGACGGTCTTTCCCGAACCGCTCTGGCCAATGATCAGATTGCTTTTCCCTTTTTCAAAAAGACAGGAGATATCTTTGAGGACACGGTTGTCGCCGAAATATTTGTCGATATGGACCGCTTCGATCATGTTAGCAGGATTTGGGTCAGGATGAGGTTGAAAAGAATGATCAGGATGCTGCTCGAGACAACCGCTTTGGTACTTGCCTGTCCGACCTCAAGCGCCCCCCCCTGAGTCATGTATCCATAAAATCCGGCAACCGTAGAGATGATAAAAGCAAAAAAGACCGTCTTGATAAGCGCATAGAAGACGATATAGGGGCGAAAATCATACCGGATGCCGTAAAGGTAATCGGTGGTGGTCACCAGTCCTGAAGCCTCCATGGCGATCCATCCTCCCAACACCCCCAGCCACATGCTGAAGACGATCAGTACGGGATTGATCAGCAGGCAGGCGACCACTTTGGGGAAGATCAGGTAGTTGGCCGAGTTGACTCCCATGATCTCCAGGGCATCGATCTGCTCGGTTACCCGCATGGTCCCGATTTCGGAAGCAATCCGTGAGCCTACTTTCCCGGCCAGAATCAGGCTGATCACGGTAGGCGAGAACTCCAGTATGATCGATTGCGCCGTGGTAAATCCAACCATCGAGAGAGGGATCAGCGGGCTGTCGATATTGAATG
>JAFGNY010000235.1 GCA_016926765.1 Bacteroidales bacterium
AGCCGTAGTTTCGTCGATGCCAATGCCCAGCATCTGAGGGTGTTTCATCAGGAGTGAAGGAAGTATGTTTTCACGCCCCCGTTCACGGAAATGAGCGTCAATAATCACCCCGCGGATAAAGTCCAGTCCCCTGTCATTTCCTTCCATCCAGAGGGTTTCATTTGTACGGGGGTCCCCCCGTACCAGAAAGTCGCCCTGTATCTGTGCACCAGCAGAAGAACCTATGATGATACCGCCTCGTTCCAACACAGCATTCATCAGTTTCTGAGCCGGTGTATCCAGATAGGCATCCATAAACCGGTATGTTCTCCCTCCTCCAAAGTATACAGCATCTGCTTTTTCCAGGTCCTTTAGCAACGAAACCTCGCTCCCCTGGCCAATTCCATCAACCCCGGCCATAACTATATGAATGGCAATATTTCTGCAACCAAGGCTTCTCAGTTCTTCTGCTGCTGTGCACCTTTCGGTTTGTGACAGACAAACATAGTATGCCTCTTTTCCGCCGGCAAAATCGATCACCTTCTCCCACATTCCTTCGGGATTACCATGGCCGCCGATTATCAATAAAGCCCCTTTGGGAACCTCTGGAACGGGTGCAACAGCAGGAGGGAATATCTCTCCCAGTCGGTCGGTGGCCGAACGATTCCATGAAATCAAATCGGTGGTGTAGGGTAATTCGTCAACAGGAGGGCCGAAGTGAGCAACCCTCTCTGGCCATTCACCGTTTGCCGCAGTTCTGATAGTAATTTCGGGGTAGTCAAGTACAGAAATTTTCCGGCCATCGGAAATAACAACCGCTGCCTGTGATGGGAGTAACCAGCCCACACGACCCGTATTACGTTGAACTATTTCATCGAATTGGGCCGCTCCTTCCTTTGATGCCACAACGATGGAGTTGGGCAGTAAATTGAATCCACTCCGAAACCCATCGCCATGGATCATCAGCGTTGCCATGCTTTCGGCTGCAAGTCCCTGTCCCCCAACAGTGCCATCCCGTCGAAGTAAGGATGTTAATTCAGTCTGCAGTTGCGTAGCAACGGAATAATCCGAAAAGTCATCTGAAATCCATACCGCAGTAGCCCTTCGCAATGCTGTAAGGCTAGCCTCAGGCAAAGTCTTCACGGATGGATCCAATTGGATCACGCTTAGGCTGTCTAATAAGTCCTGCCACTGTGGCAGTACCCCGAAATCCCGCTCACGAACCTTCCTGATGATTACCAGTTTCCCCTCTTTCTCTCCGGCTAAAAAAGCAAAGGTAGCTCCTGCCCTGGCTGATATTTCACCGGTTCCAACCAGCATCAATTTTCCATGAATTGGAGAGATAAGTTCTTGTTGCATTGGATACTGAGCCATTGATTCATCTGAATAGAAAATCCAGATTAAGAAAAAAAGGCGAGTAGCAATTATATACTGACATGTTTGTTTCATGGTGGTCGGTTTTTATGGTTCCACTATAAATGGTTCAGGAAAAGGGTTCCTTTTCTTTTCAGTTAGATGTACAAAAGTATTTTATGAAGGAGTAAGAATAAAATCGAATCCTTTGATTTTCTAAATAGAAACAAGTGAAATGAAGGCAAAACCAGATAAAATTAGCGGATTAAAATTTCGCATTCCCCCGGTTTATTCATCAAAGCTCTGGCGGAAGCCCATGAAGAAGGCTTTTTGTTTCGTTCCGCCAATAAAATAGCATATCGTCAGGAAAATGCTGATCACAACACTTACATCAAACACCGAATATGCCAATCTCACCAGCATATCAACCGCCTCAAACCGGATCATCATCAACAGGCCTGAAACGACGGCTATCCAGATGCTGATGTTTTGGAGGCGGTAGGGCCATCCGGGCTTTTTGCCGGCTTTCCGCATCTCCAGACAGGTATAAATGCCAGCCAGGATAGCCAGTCCGCTGATCCAAAAATGGTTCTTGTCCATCCACATCCGTTCAGGAAGGATGTAACTGTTCAGATCGGGTTTTAGATAGATCAGCAGGAAAGCGGCCAGCAAAATCCCATAGGTGATCCACAGCGTTGTGGCAGTGATCCTGAGAAAACCAGCGGTACGGTTTGCCTGTAAAAGAATCGCCAGGATGATGATGACAACCAGAAATAAAAAAGCCGGATACTCGATAGATTTAAGGATCTGCTCACGGAATGCCGATAACCATACGAAAAATCCGCTCATCCCCATCCGCTTGTACTGAGGTTCGAACACGGGATTTCCATCCTCCCCAAAGGGATATTTTACCACTGAGGCATAGAACAGGGGAGAGGAAAACGAGTGGCATTCGGTACACCCTTTTGCGCCCAGTCCGGCTTTGGCCGGGGAAACATCGTGGTTGTATTTATAAACCGAAGCGTAAGGGGAGGATTCCCACTCCTCTTTATCCAGTACTTCCCAGGTCGTTCCGTTTTTATACATCCGGTCGTTGTTTACCCACACCACCTGCCGGTTAGTGAAATCGTACCCGATCCCCGTGAGGTAATCAGTGAGGGAGTTAATCACGGCATCAATCTCCTCCGGCCGGTTGACCTCCGGAATGCTATCGCCGTTGTCGTCGCGGATCAAGGCCAGTTCCGGGAAGAACGTCTGATCCTTCCGGTGTTTGGTCCACATGGCATAGACATCTTTCATCCGGGGCTGGTGCAACCCCGGTTTCCCGGGGGTGTAGATCCCCGGCCAGGCGCTGTGGACCGGATTCACCGGGAAGATCTGATCCTTGTATTTTGCGTATTGAGGGATGAAAGGATCTGAAGGCTGGTCGGCGGCTGTGAACATACTGATCTCACCATAATGATTCCAGTAATTCATATGTTGGTCATAAAAAGTCCAGATATATTTTGGAGGAGGAGAGATTTTGGTTCCCGGATTGTATACATCGCTGACCTGCGCCAGCGCTGCTTTGACCCTGCGCTCCGGGATATGGCAGGCCTGGCACGAGAGGTCGTCCAGATGGAAGGAGGGTAGCCACGAATGGTTGGCAATGGGAGCGTTCAGGTACCCGGTGAGGTGGCAGTCGGTACATGTCCGCATCGTGTTGTCGAGGTCATCCCGCACATGTCCTCCGGGGTCGTCGCCTTTCCCAAACTGGTGAACCTCTTTCCCGTTGATCCGCTCATCTGTGGCAATGGAGCCGGCGGGATGACAATCCACGCACTTCATTCCTTTGGCCATATGGACATCGGTTTCGGCCGTGAACGAAGCTCCCCGCTTCTTCCACTGTGGTTTGGCATGACAGTTCAGGCAGGTTTCGTTACGAGGCTCGCGAACCAGGTGCATCGACAACTTCCCCTCTTTGTCGAATTTCGATATGTCATAGGTTACTGTATGGGGCACAGAATCTTTTACCGATCCGGTAATCGCTGCCAGTCCGCTTCCGGCTGTTGCCATCCAGGCGAAATTCCATTTTAACAGATGGGCATTCCTTCCCTTAAAGTCATATTCCGGGAGATGGCACAGCATACAGTCTCCTTCGCCAACCCCACTCTTGCCCCAATGTGCCTGGTAATAATCTCCGTCAAAATCATTTGCCCCACCATCGGTATACTCAAGCTCTTTCATCGCTTCCGGATAGTGTTTTCCGTTGCGGTCAAATTCAAAAGATCCCCCTCCCGGATGACAGGTACCGCATCCATTGGTAATAAAGGTAAACGATGTCATGTCCATCTCCGTGACTGAAGCATTCTCTTTTGGTGAAAGATAGCTGTATAAAGGAGCCGGAGAACACCAGTTACCCCCATAGTTACCTGGAGTAGAAGCCCATTGATACCGTTCGGCATAGACCCCGGATGCCATTTCGTCTTTTCCCTGCTGAAAATGAAACCCTTCGGTGATTTTATCGTAATCATGGCATTTGCCGCAGGTTTGTCTGGGAGAATAGGGCAATTGGCCATTGATGCCGTGAACCGGGTCGATTAGACTGCCATTTTCGGAATAGAGGTAAAACGGCGGACAAACGCCTGTTTTGGTGATCAGGTGACGATCGGGAACCTGATTCCGGCCCTCCTCGTGCAAAGATGTCAATGAAGCCGGAATGATAGCCAGGATAACCAAACCAGCCAGCATGTTTTTTTTCATCATGGTTGAATTTTTTTAAATAACCCTATCAGTTTCTCGGAAAATATTTCCCGGATCTGGGCTTCATGTTCCCCGATCGGTTTCACCGGAATCAGATCGATCACCTCTTCATACGAAAATCCTGATCCAAATTGAGTTTGTATTGCCTTACCCAGTGTTTTGACAACAGCTACGCGTGATTCTTCCGGTGATAGTCCGGTCTGTTCGCCAATTTTCACACACGCCTGCCACTGAAACCAGAAGTAGGTGGGCAGCATGGCCGAAATGATGGCATAGGCTTCGAGTTTGGATTCTTCCGTTTCAAAGGTATCGCCCAGTAACATCATCAGTTCAAGGATCTCCTCTTTATTCCTGAACCCGGAGGAAAAGGTAACGGAATTGTACCCTTCGTTGATCACGGAAGTAGCATTGGGGATCAGCCGGGCCACGTTTTTCAACTCGTTCAGTTTGCCGGAAATCTTTTCAATGGTAATCTTAGGTGCGAGAGAGATCACAATGGCATCAGGGGAAATAATCTCTTTGATATTATCCAGGGTTTCCATGATGGCGGGAGGATGAAGGGCGATGAACAGGATCTCCTGTTTCGCCGTTTCTTCAGGGGTTCCCTCAAGGATAAAGGGGAACAGCGTTCTCAATTTTCCGATTACCTCCGGATTTGTATCGGAAACCACCACATTTTCTGGGGCGAACCCTTTGTTCCGGAAGGCTTGCAGGATGATCCGGGTGATCCTGCCGCCGCCGATAAAGCCGATGGATTTTTTCATGATGTCAGGTTTTTAGTATTCGATAAAGTGTTTTATGCATAAAACTGAATGTTGGACTTTTCGGAGTAAGCTCATGGTTTCATCTTCCTATACTAATGCATCAGATCATTCCATAAATCAATCCGGCAACAGTTGACAACACGATCACTGTTACAACGTATACCAATGTTTTTTGTGTGCCGATCACTCCCCTGATCACCAGCATGTTGGGCAGCGATAATGACGGTCCGGCCAGCAACAGCGCCAGCGCAGGGCCTTTACCCATTCCGGAAGCGATCAGTCCTTGCAGGATAGGAACTTCGGTGAGGGTGGCAAAATACATGAACGCCCCGATAAGGGAAGCAAAGAGGTTTGACCAGATGGAGTTGCCTCCCACAAGCCAGGCCACCCAGACGTTGGGGATTACTCCGGGGATACTCACATCGTCATGGGTCGATCCAAGGAGGAAACCCGCGATCACTACCCCGATAGCCAGCAGGGGAACGATCTGTTTGGTAAATCCCCAGCTTGAAAGGATCCATTCGCGGTTTTCACTTTCCGGGACCTTGTCAAACAAACTGATGATGCTTACTGCTGCGATCCCGGTTACCATGGAGATCATCGGGTTGTGAAACAGCAGGGCCGTTAATCCCGTAGCTGCAACAGCCAGGGCAACCTGCCAGCTTTTCAGCTTCAATACCGTCACCATGATTACCCCAAGAATCAGTCCGAACGCCCCGGTGATGTACCATTTGAGGTGCCAGATCAGGTACCATAGCCCGGAAGTCTCTCCTGCTTCTGGTTTCCCCCAGTTGGCGAAGACCAGAATAACAACCAGAGTGAAGAAAAAAGAGGCTGTCTGCCACAGGGGTCTGGATTCCGGGACATCCGGAAAGTTCAGCTGCTCTTCGGCCCTTGCTTTCTCCTCTTTCCGGTAAACGAAGGCCATAATCAGTCCGATGATGACACTGAACAATACAGCCCCGATGACCCGGGCTAAACCCAGTTCAAATCCAAGGATCCGTGCGGTAAGGATGATCGCCAGGATGTTGATGGCCGGACCGGAATAGAGGAACGCGATCGCAGGACCAAGTCCGGCCCCCCGTTTGTGGATGCTCGAGAATAGCGGTAAAATTGTACATGAACAAACAGCCAGAATGGTTCCGGAAACAGCCGCTACGGTATAGGCTACCCATTTTTTCGCTTTAGCACCAAAGTATTTGATCACGGAGGCCTGACTGACAAACACCGAGATCACACCGGCGATCAGAAAGGCCGGGAGCAGACACAACACTACATGCTCCCGTGCATACCATTTCGACAGGTCAAGCGTGGCGTCAATCGCCGTATTGAAAACCGGGTTACCCAACGGTAAATAAAATACCGCCAGAAACACCGCCCCCATCCATAACAAAAGGTTCAACTCTTTCTTCATCTAAAAAAAAATTTCTTAATCAGCACATTTTCAAATCTTCAAATCTTCAAATCAGAAAGATCGCGATATAATAAAT
>JAFGNY010000032.1 GCA_016926765.1 Bacteroidales bacterium
ATCCAGGTGATGGCAGAGAAGTACATCCTGTCGGCCAACAACAATGTTCTTCGGTACATCACGCAATATCCGGTGAGGGGACTGATCTACGACCGGAACGGAAAACTGCTGGTATTCAACGAAGCGGCGTATGACATGATGGTGATTCCCAGGGAGGTGAAGGCAATGGATACAGCCGAATTCTGCCGGCTTCTGGATATTACCATTGGGGAATTCAGGGAACGGCTGAAGAAAGCCCGCCGCTATTCTTCATACAAACCATCGGTATTTGAATCCCAGATCAACAGTGAAAATTTTGGGGCTCTCCAGGAGAAAATGTTCCTGTTTCACGGATTTTTCGTACAACCACGTACTCTTCGAAGCTATCCCTTCCACACTGCCGCTCATATGCTGGGGTATATCGGGGAGGCAAACCAGGCCATCATTAATAAAAATCCTTACTACAAACCGGGTGACTATATCGGCATCAGTGGGATTGAGAAATCCTACGAAGAGGAGTTACGCGGCCGGAAAGGGATGAAGATACGGGTGGTGGATGTTCACAACCGGGATATGGGAAGTTTCGAAGGGGGTCAATACGATACTGTTTCTATTCCGGGAAAAGACCTCTGGTCATCCATTGATGTCAATCTCCAGCTTTTAGGGGAACAACTGATGAGGGATAAGAAAGGGAGCATTGTTGCGATTGAACCTTCCAGCGGGGAGATCCTCTGTTTGGTATCCAGCCCAACTTACGACCCGAATCTTCTGGTGGGCCGCATCCGGAACCATAATTTTGCCCAGCTCACAGCTGACAGCATCAACATTCCCCTCTTTAACCGGGCCCTGATGGCAACCTATCCTCCCGGGTCTACCTTTAAAACAGCCAACGCCTTGATCGGATTGCAGGAAGGAGTTTTGTCGCCCGGTACACGGTATAGTTGTCCGGGTGGTTTTGCCCTGGGGAATGGCAAGGTGGTTGGGTGCCACGACCATGCGGGGCCACTCGACCTGGCTGAATCGATACAGCACTCCTGCAACACCTATTACTGCAAAGTATTCAAATCGATCCTCGAGAAAGACGGATACTATGCAACAGAAAAGGACTTCAACATCTGGCGTAATCATATCCTCTCATTCGGTTTGGGAAGACGAATCGGTCTGGATCTGCCCAGTGAACTTTCGGGAAATATTCCTTCCAGCGCTTATTACGATAAGTACTATGGTAGAAACAGGTGGCATGCCCTTACGGTCATTTCACTCGCCATCGGTCAGGGAGAGATCCTTGTAACGCCCCTCCAACTGGCTAACTTGTCCACTCTGATCGCGAACCGCGGATATTATATCACCCCGCACGTCATCAAAGGGGTTGGCAAGCCCAATAGCGTGACCAGAACCTTCATGGAAAAACATTATTGCACCATTGACCCCAGCCATTTCGATATTGTGGTTGACGGAATGGAACGGGTCGTACTAGCCGGAACAGCAACCAATGCACGTCTCGACAGCATTGCCATCTGCGCCAAGACGGGAACGGCTCAAAATCCCCACGGCGACAACCACTCTATTTTCATTGCTTTCGCCCCGAAAGATCATCCCCGGATCGCGATCTCTGTCATCGTTGAAAATGCCGGTTATGGCGCTACCTGGGCTGCACCAATTGCCAGCCTGATGATCGAGCAATACCTGAGGGGCGAGGTGAAACGTGAAGAGTTAAAAGAACGGATGATGAACTGTAACCTGATCAACCGATGAGACGGGAATACGGCATATTTCACCGGGTTGACTGGGTGATCATTTCACTCTATCTATTGCTGGTACTCTTCGGATGGCTCAACATCTATGCAGCGGTGTATGATGAGACACAACCCAGCATCTTCGCTATCAGTCAGCGGTATGGGAAGCAGATGATCTGGATCGGTGCGGCCATCATTCTGGCGATCATCACGCTGGCGATCGATCCCAAATTTTTCTCCCAGTTTGCCTGGCTGATCTATTCGGGATTGATCGCTGTTCTCATTTTGGTTATTTTCATTGGCCGCGATATTTCCGGTGCCCGGTCGTGGCTGCATTTCGGAAGCATTGCGATCCAGCCGGCCGAATTTGCGAAAGTAGCTACAGCTCTGGTAGTTGCCAAATACCTAAGCAAGATCGACCTCAACCTGAAATCCATGAAGCCCTGGCTCAGGGCAGGATTGCTGATCTTCCTGCCGGCTTTGCTGATTCTCCTCCAGCACGATACCGGATCGGCCCTGGTGTTTCTGGCTTTTATCCTGGTGCTCTACCGTTTTGGAATGAACCGGTTTGTGCTGGTTGCCCTCGTGGTGCTTCCTGTAATCGGCATCCTGGCTCTGCTGATCAATAAACTCATTCTTTTCGGAATTCTGATCGGTATAGCTTTCATTCTGTATCTTCGGTCCTCGAGAAAATTCCGTCAGCTGATGGTTATCCTTGCCGTCCTGGTGGGATCGACAGGGTATATCCTTTCGATAGACTATGCCGTGAACCATATCCTTCAGCCCCATCAGCGGCAACGTATCCATGTCCTGATCGGTAAAACCAGTGACCCCAAAGGAGCCGGATACAATGTAAACCAGTCGCTGATTGCTATCGGATCAGGTCAGATCCTTGGAAAAGGCTACCTTCATGGCACTCAGACAAAATACAACTTCGTACCCGAGCAAAGCACAGATTTCATCTTTTGTACGGTGGGAGAAGAATGGGGGTTCCTTGGAAGCGTGATATTAATCGTGCTGTATATCCTTCTCTTTGCACGGATCCTCATCGTGGCAGAGAAACAACGTTCAAAATTCAGCCGGGTATATGGCTATTCTGTTGCTGCCATCCTTTTTGCCCATTTCGCCATCAACATCGGGATGACTCTGGGGCTGATGCCGGTCATCGGCATCCCTCTGCCTTTCCTGAGTTATGGTGGCTCCTCTCTCTGGGCATTCACTATTTTGCTCTTTATCTTCGTCAGGCAGGATGCTTACCGGCTGGAGCTGGTATGATCCCTCTACCCCTCCCCGGTCCTCCCCTTCAGGGAAGGGAGACCGTCCCCATGCCTTCGGCTTGGCAGGCCTTTAGGGGATTCAGGGGTTATTTAGCGAAGGAGACCTTCCAGAGGTTCGCGGGACAGACATGCCTCAGATACCAATGGTTTCCTCCATCGGTTGTTTTTAGTATTTTTCCGGCTAACTCAACACTTGCTGAATGTCCAACGATCAACGCTGTTTGAGAGTAGTAAGTATCAATGCCCACCAGAAATGAATCAGATGGACCTGTACTGGTTTGTTCCACCCAGCTCTCCCCGGCATCAAATGTCTTAAAAATCTTATCATAATCGCAGGCAGCCCAGAAGGCATCGGGACTCAGCATGACCAGACCGTTGATGTCGCTCGGACTTACCTGCTCTCCGTTTGTCCAGGTGTTGCCTCCGTTATTCGTCACGGAATAATGGCCGGTCTGACCATAAACAATCACATGACTGGAGTCGGTTGCCTTGACTCCGATCCAGGCATGTTGATTATAGCTCCCCGGCAGTGAAATTGAATCCCAGGTGATTCCTCCGTTCAATGTCCGGGCCAGGAATCCCCACGTGCCTATCTGCTTTGGAAGTTCTCCGGCCACATAGATGATGTTG
>JAFGNY010000236.1 GCA_016926765.1 Bacteroidales bacterium
CCGATAGGCAATCCGCTGAATATTCAGCAAATGGCTGGCAGAGATATTATCGGTAGTGAAATTCTTCCCCCCGGAACCGCAGGCCAGGGTCAGGGATGGGTTCAGCGAATTATACAACCCGCCAACAGCACCTTGTGAAGAAGGCGTATTGACAACGATCCTGCCTGCATTCAGGGTATGGGCAAAATAGTGGATTTTTTCGGGATCGTTGGAAAAGATGCTGACCGTATGTCCCAATCCCCCCTGTTCGTTTATCCTTTTGCACAACGCAATGGCTTCATCAAAATTATCAGCTTCATAATAACCAAGAATGGGTGCGAGTATTTCCAGTGACAGCGGCCATTTGATTCCAACCTGATGAGGTTCCATATGCGCCAGCAACAACCTTGTACCTTCCGGTATCCGGATCCCCGCCAGCCGGGCAATCACTTCCGGAGGCTGCCCAATCACTTCCGGGCTCATGGATTTCTGAGCCGTATTGATCGCGATCTTTCCCACTTTTTCAATCTCATCCGGTGAAAGGAAATAGCCTTTCTGTCGAACAAACTCCTCGCGAACCTCTTCAGCGTTGTAGCGGGAAACTACAACCGACTGTTCACTGGCACAAATCGTTCCGTTGTCAAAAAGTTTCGACAACAGAATCTGTTCAACAGCAAAGGGGACATCAGCCGTTTTACCGATATAGACCGGAACATTTCCGGGTCCTACCCCGATAGCCGGAGTTCCGGAACTGTAGGCAGCCCTGACGAGGCTGACCGATCCGGTTGCAAGGATCAGGGCAGTTCTGGGATGACTCATGAATGCCAGAACCTGATCGCGTGAAGCCCTTGGCACCCACTGGACGCAATTCTCCGGGGCTCCGGCTTCACGTGCTGCCTCATAACAGATCCTGGCGGCTTCGATGGTCGATTTCCTGGCTGCACCATGAGGATAGATCATGATCGGGTTTCGTGTCTTCATCGCGATCAGAATCTTGAACATCGCTGTTGATGTGGGATTCGTAATGGGTGTTACAGCGAAAACCGGGCCCATAGGCCGGGCAATCTCGGTAATCAACGTCTCCTCGTCATGACTGATAACTCCAACCGTTTTTTGATTGATAATGTCTTTGAATACAAATCGTGTAGCGATGATATTCTTGATCATCTTGTCATGGACAACCCCTAATCCAGTCTCCTCACAAGCCATCTCCGCCAGTTTCCACCGGGCGTTGAATCCTGCCTCATACACGGCTCGCGTGATCCGGTCAGTCTGTTCCTGATCCAGTTTTGCAAAGGCATGAGCCGCCAGCAGCGCTTTCTGAATGGTGGTTTCTATCAAAGGATCTGAAAGATGTGCTTCCATTAAATTCAATAATATGCACAAATATACATAGAATGATTAAATGGCGAGATGGCAAAAAGTGAAATACGAAGTACGAAAGACGAAAAATAAAAAATGAAAAATGAAAAATGAGAAGTGAAAAGCGAAAAAACAAATTAGGCGGAAAACGTTGAAATTTTCCTGAATGGCTGTAACTTTGTTATGCTGAATACGTATACATTGACCCCTGATCCTTCATTCAAGATTCTGAATGACTATGTGGAAGAAGATTCTGAATATTATTCTGAACAAGTATTTTCTCACTTCTGTTGCGTTTCTAGTGTGGTTATTCTTTTTCGACAGCAACAACATCATCCTCAGGCTCCGCCTGAATAATCAGTTGAATGAGTTACGGCGGGAAAAGCAATTTTACCTTGATGAAATTCAAAAAGATTCCATCCTAACACAAAAGTTGCTGAATGATACCGCTGAGCTGGAGCGGTTTGCACGGGAGAAATACCTGATGAAGAAAGATAATGAGGATGTTTTCCTGATGGTTGACACTACACCGGATCCACATCAATGATGATTCTCAGCCCTGAGATCTCGTTGTTCCGTTCAAAAGCATGTAAAATTTCCAGAAGTTTCTCTTTCAACACGAGGTTGTCGCCTCCCCGTTCCAGTTTGATCATGATCTGTTTGATATAGAGATTCATGATCCGGGAAACCATCGGGTATTCGGGGCCAAGAACACGTTTACCAAATACGATGCGAAGATCGGAAGCCAACCTGGATGCAGCCGTATTCAGCAGATCCGGTTTCCGGTGTTTGAGACGCAGGGTGATCAGCCGGTAAAAGGGCGGGTATTTAAATTGCCTTCGCTCATTGAGTTGTTCCAGGTACATGGATTGATAATCGTTATTTACGACATCCCGGATAATGGAATTGGCTGGCTGCCATGTCTGGATGATTACTTCTCCACGTTTTTTCTTCCGACCGGAACGACCTCCTACCTGAGCCATTAGTTGATAACTCCTTTCGCCAGAACGGAAGTCAGGATAACTGAGCATATTGTCGGCATTGAGGATGCATACGGTACTCACATGGTCGAAATCGAGTCCCTTGGTCACCATTTGTGTTCCTACCAGGACATCAATTTTCCGCTCTTCGAATTCGGTAAGGAGCTTTTGCAATCCATGCTTCGAACGTGTCGTATCCAGATCCATCCGGGCAATCCTGGCGTCAGGCAAAAGGGTCTGCAGTTCCTCTTCAACCCGTTCAGTCCCAAACCCCTTCATCCTGATTTTCACTCCATTGCATTCGGGACATTTTTCGGGAATCCGTGAGACATACCCACAATAATGACATCGAAGCTGATTGATCTTCTTGTGGTAGACAAGGGTCACATCACAGTTTTTACAACTGGGCATCCAATGACATGTTTCGCATTCAAGACGGAGGGAAAACCCTCTGCGGTTTTGAAACAGGATGACCTGTTCCTGATTCTGCAACGCCTTCTCTATCTTTTCCATCAGTTCGGATGAAAAGTGTGCTTTCATTTTC
>JAFGNY010000237.1 GCA_016926765.1 Bacteroidales bacterium
TACATCAGCAGGAACCCTGATTGCTTTGCTTTGTTGGCTAATGTATTGCCTGATATTACCGGACAGGAGGTTATTGAAGAGTTGCTATCACAGGAAATCCGTATTCCATTTATCATGATGACCAGTCAGGGTGACGAACGGCTTGCCGTGGAGATGATGAAACTGGGAGCCATTGATTACCTGGTCAAGGATGCAGAATTACTGACGCGCCTACCCGGGATTCTGGAAAATGAGTTCGGGAACCTGGTAAAGGACAGGCAATTGAAACGAGCAAATGCATTGCTTCGGGAAAGTGAAAAAAGAGCTGTCGTACAGCGGAATGCTATAGCACGGCTGATGTTTGAGGAGCGACCACCACTAACTGGTAAATGGCACATGTTTGAGAAGATTTGTGCCATTCTTTCCGAAACGCTGCAGGTGGCCCGTACCAGTGTCTGGATGTTGTCGGAAGATGGAGAGAAGCTGGTTTGTAACATGTTGCTGGAATCAGGAAAAAAAATTGATCATCATCATCTTTTTTTATCAGTACCTCTTTACCCACAATATTTATCTGCCATAAGAATCCACAGCCGGATTTATGCCGAGGATGCCTGGAACGACCCCCGAACTGTTGAATTGACCGAAACCTATCTCAAACCACTGAATATCACATCCATGCTTGATCTGGGTGTGATTATCAACGGGAAACTGTCAGGGGTTGTGTGTTGTGAACACATCGGGAAAAAAAGAAAATGGCATCCTGATGAAGAGTCCTTTGCCAGTTCAATGGCTGCTTATGTTGGGCAGATCATGACGGAATTCTCCAGGGAAGAGGCTGAAAATGCGTTGAAACTGAGTGAAGAGAAGTTCCGGCTGTCGTTTAAAACAAGTCCTGATTCGATCAATATCAACCGGATGAGTGACGGGGTTTATGTGGAAATCAACGAAGGCTTCACCCGAACTCTTGGATATTCGGAAAGTGATGTCATTGGACAGTCATCTGTGGAACTCGGCATCTGGGTGAATCCGGCCGACAGGGAGCTACTCAGGGATGGATTGTTAAAGGAGGGAGTAGTGGCCAACCAGGAAGCATTATTCAGAAGCAAAGATGGATCGCTGATAAGCGGACTAATGTCGGCTACAGTGATCCAGGTTAACGGTGAACCGCACATCATCAGTGTGACACGTGATATCACCGACCGCAAGCAGTCAGAAGAGGCGCTTCGCGAGAGCATGGAACTTTTTTCCAGAGTGATCGGAACTATCCCTGATTTGATTCTGAGAACCGGTGTTGATGGCACGATCACCTTCGTAAATGATTCGGAATTGTTCGGAAGATATGGAATCCGGAAAGAAGAGCTGATCGGGCAGAATATGCTTACATTCATGGCGGAGAAAGACTTACCCAGGGCGATGGCAAATACCACAGAGATGATGAGAAAAACACTCGGATTGCAGGAATACCAGTTGGTTTTTCGCGACATCAGGGTGGAAGCGGAGGTCAATGGCGATGTAGTCCGCGATAAGGTTGGGAATCCATCCGGAATGGTTTTTCTGGTCCGGGATATCTCAGAGCGGAAGAGAAAGGAGGAAGAGCTGAGGTTTCACGAACGTTTCCGCAAGTTACTGATCGAGATATCGTCAAGCTTTATTGACCTTCCGATTGAAGAGGTAGACCGGAAAATCCGGAACTCCCTGGAGAAGATGGGAAGATTTGTTGGGGCAGATCGATGCTACATCTTTGATTATATATGGAATGAAAACATTTGTCGTAACACGTTTGAATGGTGTGGGGAGGGCATTGCTCCACAGATCGGTTCCCTGCAGCGTGTTCCGCTCGAGATGATCCCCGAATGGGCGAAGAATCACCGGAAGGGACACCCGATGAACATCCCGGAAGTTCATTCGTTGCCCGCGGATAGTGGGTTGCGGGAGATTCTCGAAATGCAGGCAATAAAAAGTGTGCTGTCCATACCCCTGATGCATCAGCAACAATGCATTGGTTTTGTAGGTTTTGATTCGGTGAATACGCTTCATTATTTTTCAGAGGCAGAACAACACCTGTTGAGCATTTTCGCTCAGTTGCTGGTGAATATCAGGCAACGCATGCAGTATGAACAGGAGTTGATCATGGCCAAAGAAAAGGCGGAAGAGAGTAACCGGTTAAAGTCCCATTTTCTGGCCAATATGAGTCACGAGATCCGAACTCCAATGAATGGCATCCTTGGGTTTCTTGAACTGTTGAAAGATATTGATCTTTCTCAGGAAGACCGAGAGCGATTTATGACCATAGTCAACAGGAGTGGGCGCCGGTTGTTGGATACAGTCAATGATATTATTGAGATGTCACGGATTGAAGCCGGACAGATACAGACCGATATAAAAGGGGTCAATCCGTATGAGATCCTCCAGGTTCTCTGTGACTTCTTTCAGCCTCAGATTGAAGAGAAAAAGATTAGGTTAACCTGTGCAATATCCCCTGAGATCAAAGAAATAACATTTCAAACCGATCCTCACAAACTCGAAAGTATCCTTACCAACTTTTTAAAAAATGCCGTGAAATTCACTGATGTTGGAAGCATTGAATTAGGGTGTAACCTGAAGGCTACCGATATTGTGTTTTATGTCAGGGATACCGGTAAAGGAATCCCGGCTAACCGGATTGAAGCCATATTTGAACGGTTTGTCCAGGCCGATCTGAGCGATACCCGGGGACATGAAGGCGCCGGATTGGGGTTATCCATCGCGAAAGCCTATACCGATCTCCTGAACGGAAAATTATGGGTGGAGAGTCAGGAGGGTATGGGAAGCACATTTTATCTGTCGCTTTCATTCGAACCCTCCATACCTATCAAAAAGGATCCATTATCAGACAAAGAGCCCGATACTATTATTGATCTGTCGGATTATGAACCCGGAAAGACCACCGTACTCATCGCTGAAGATGATGAATCGAGTTACCTCTACCTGGAGACTATTCTCCTAAAAGCTGGAATATCCTTACTCAGGGCTTTTTCAGGTGAGGATACCATACGGTTGCTAAAAAATCACCCGGAGATATCCTTTGTGTTAATGGACGTAAAAATGCCAGGAATGGACGGACTCGAGGCAACCCGTCAGATCCGGACATTCAATCACTCAATTCCTATTATTGCTCAAACGGCTTATGCCTTATCAGGCGACCGGGAAAAAGCCCTGGAAGCTGGTTGTACAGATTACCTGTCAAAACCTTTGAAAAAGGAGGAATTGCTTGGAACGGTCAGGAAATATGAACAACCTAAAAGCCACTAATACATATGTTGCAAATTATAAATTTTCAATACTATTCATTTTCACTTTCCCTCAATCGCCTGCCAGGGTAATTCATATTCTTTTTATATTCGGTCATCACGAAATAAACCATGAACCAAAATAAATTTTTTTGTATTTTTACTTCAGGAAGGCCCCTAATACTGTGAATTTGTTAACAATAGAATTTTAAAAACACCCCATGTTCCGTATTCAAAGCAAGATTGATCCTCTGGATCCCGGCTTCCTCCGGCAGAAAGAGGAGTACCTGAACATCCTGAACCTATACAAAGAGCGGATGGCTTCCGTGATGAAAGGCGGCCCGGAGCAGGCCATGAAACGTCACAAAGACCGGGGAAAACTGCTGGCACGGGAACGGATCGACCTGCTGGTGGATAAAAATACTCCGTTCATTGAGCTCTCCACCCTGGCTGCGTGGGACCTGTACAGCAACGAATTTCCGTCGGCCGGAATCATCACCGGCATCGGGGTCATTCACGGCAAAGAGGTGATGATTGTGGCCAACGATGCAACAGTCAAGGGGGGTACGTATGTCAAAGAGTCGATCAAGAAGCA
>JAFGNY010000238.1 GCA_016926765.1 Bacteroidales bacterium
ACTATAACCGGTAATTTCACAAACACGATCGTTGACATCCTGGAATATACGATCAATCAATAGTCCTATCCCCACAGGAACAACCTGTAGAATCCTGTCCATTTTTTCTCTTTCAAGATGAACCCGTTGGTGTATCCGGATCTTTTGAAGGGCAATGGATGAAATCACTGAAAGCGTTTCAATGAAGGTGATATCCGTGGTTGAGAATACGCACTCTTTTTTACAAAAGATCGTCAGATTCCCAAAATTACAGGAATCCAGAGCAAGACCCATAGTATAAACCTGGTTAATGCCCAGCATTTTCTCTATACTGCCGGCAATACTCTTTGGAATACTTTCAAGAGCAAGCGTATAAATTCCCCCGTCAATTTTATTCAATTGACCATTGCTATTCAATCGGAGGTTATCTGTGGAGATCTGACTGAGGGGGAACTTTATTGAGAAAATATCTTTGCCAATCAGCGTTTCGATCGCCTGCCTGAGTTTTCCTATCCCTTTAAGGATGTGAATATTATAAGAATTATCCTGTGGTGTAATTACTGAAATAATGATATAGGAAGCAGGATACCGTTCCTTGATCTTATCAGCAATATCCTGAAATATTTCATGCTCATCGGAGGCTTTCTCCAACTTCAGGGCAAAACTGGAGAGGTGTTTAAAGAATATCAGTTCCTTATTTTCTGTATCCGTTTCTTTTTTTTCCATTGGGTGTTCACATCAATTTTTCAAAAGTACATAATTTGATCACAACCATAGGGCTTTGCACCGTTCTTCTAGTGAATTGAACTGACAGGCAGCATGAGATCTGTCAGTCCCAGCATAGAGTTTATCAGTGAAACATGACTATACAGCGCAATCGTTTCAGGTGTAATCCGGGTTTGGGTTAACATCCCCTGGCTAATCAGCCGTTGGCGGCAAGTCCCGTTCAGAAGGGGTTTATCAGGAGTAAACCATTGATTCTCTGATAAAAATGCAAGATTGCTATAGGATGTATCGGTAATGACTCCTTTTTGTACCAGAATAATCTCTTCGGATTCCCGGAAGTCTTTCTGCAAGGTTTCGATACCAGATCTGTCGAGTAGTTTGAATGGGTACTTCAGGTTTTCAGCCTCTACCAGGTGTAATGAGTCTATCCGTTTGGGTGTGTAGGTCAGGAATTCGATCTCCCTGAAATCACGGTCATAGACGATCCGGCACTTGAAAATTCCTGAACTGAAAGCTACAGGGATTTCGAAGGCGCCGATATCCAGTAAACCGGATCCCGGGAAAAGAACCGCTCTGGTTTGGTTCATCCTCTCCTGGTGATACTTCAGGTGGCAGAATCTGCCATCTTTCACCCTGATTGTTTCAAGTAAAAGGCACATACACTTTATCAATCATCTCCCGGTACTCTTCATTCACCACACTCTGTGAGGTAATCCCACCACCGCTTTTATATACTTTCCCATCAGAAGTTTCTTCAATGAAACGGATCATTACGCCTGAGTCCAGATCTGATCCGTCAAAATATCCCATTACGCCTGTATAATATCCGCGGTGATATGTTTCGGCTTCATGGATGATCTCTATCGTGCGTTTCTTAGGAGCACCGGTAACAGATCCTGCCGGCAGCACCTTGAAAAGGATATCGCCAAGATGGCTTGTATAATCGGGCGGAAGAATTCCAGTAATCCTGGAACTGACCTGCAGAAGGTGCTTAAAATTCGTGTCGATCTCTTCAATATATCTGAACCTTTCTACCCGGACCTCTTTTGCAACACTGTTCAGGTCATTGCGGATTAGGTCAACGATGGTGTGATGTTCAGCCAGTTCTTTCGGATTGGAGAGCAAAACAGATCTTGCATTGGGTACCGTGGTGTCGATGGTTCCCTTCATCGGATTAGAAGAGATGATCCGCTCCTCTATCCGGATAAAGATTTCTGGTGAAAATACCACAAATTGTTCAGGTAGTAGAATTTTATACCTTGCCTTGCTTCGAAAAAAAATATCCCGGAGCGAAAGACTGGTTTCGATCCTGGTGGGGAACGTCAGATTCACAAGGTAAGAATTTCCGGCTTTCAGATGATGCATGACCAGGTTGAAGGCATCCCTGTAACAAACAGGAAGGACAGGGGTTTTGAGAAAGGAGAATGGGGAAACTGAAGGGGGAGGGGGAGTGAAATTTTTCCGGTTATGAATCTGGTAAAGGATCCCTGCCTCCTGGGCCTCAATAGGCGTGAAGACAAGCGGATTCAGCAGGTCGAAATCGAGAATAAAGAGAAAGGGCTGCGATTGCGACCCCAATTCATTCATTCGCTCAAAACCCGATGGCCCCATCTGTTTGAATATTCTTAATTTTGATGCAATGTTACCCAAATTTACAATGGCTGACAAGGAACGGATTCTGGTTATTGACAACAACGACTCATTTACGTTCAATCTGGTCCAGTTGATCGTGGAGAATTGTCGCATCCCTTATGAAATTTTACGTTCTGAAGAGCTTAAGCCCAACGTTACCCACAGATACAGTCATGTGCTGATCTCTCCCGGCCCCGGGTTACCAACCGATTTTCCACAGATGTGCGAAGTGATCCGCCTGTTTGGCCAGGAAAAGGATATTTTAGGGATCTGCCTTGGACACCAGGCGGTTGCTGCCGTTTTTGGAGGAACCCTGGTAAATATGCCTGATGTGAAACACGGGGTTTCTACTACAATGCATTTTCTGAATGATGACGACCGGCTTTTTAGCGGGGTGCCGGATGGCAGTCAGGTTGGCCTGTATCATTCCTGGACAATTGATCGGATGACATTACCCGATTGTCTGGAGGTTACCGCTGAGGATGACGAAGGAAAGATCCTGGCCATGCGGCATAAAACATTCAACGTGAGAGGGCTCCAGTTTCATCCCGAATCCTTTTTGACCCCTGTCGGGAGTGTAATCCTAAAAAACTGGTTAAGCAGCAGATGAAAACCTCCCCTGTATTTTGGATCCATTATCTCTTTTTCCTCATCCTGAGCGCTCTTTTTTCCTGCACCCGCGGATTTGATATTGGAGAAGAGAATACTGTTTTCCGGTACAATGAAGCAGCAAATATCTCTTCACTTGATCCTGCCTTTGCGCGCGACCAGGCTACGATTTGGGGAACTCATCAACTGTTTGAAGGACTTCTCCAGCTGGACGACCAACTAAATCTCCTCCCGTGTATCGCGCGCTCCTGGGAGGTTTCTGATGATGGGACAACCTACCGGTTCATTCTGAGAAAGGATGTAACGTTTCACGACGACCCATGTTTTCCCGATGGGGAAGGAAGAAGGGTGATGGCTGATGATTTTGTCTATAGTTTTGACCGGATCAAGGATCCTGCAATCGCATCGGCTGGTGCATGGGTTTTCAATTATACTGCTGACCGCCAACCATTCCTTGCGCTCGATGATACAACCCTGATCATCCGGCTGGCCAATCCCTTCCCGCCGTTTCCTGAACTTCTCTCCATGCCTTATTGTGCCGTCGTACCCTATGAGGCGATTGCATTTTACGGCTCCGGTTTCAGGGAACATCCGGTGGGAACAGGGCCCTTTCGATTCGGATACTGGAAAGAGGGTGTGAAACTGGTGCTGACCAGGAATCCTGATTATTTTGAGCGTGAAAACGGGGTTCAGCTTCCTTATCTTGACGCGGTTGCGATTACCTTTCTGGCTGACAAACAAGCTGCATTCCTGCAATTTGTGCAGGGAAAGCTGGATTTCATGTCGGGAATTGACCCGAGTTACAAAGATGAAGTACTTACGCGTAACGGAGAGTTGAACGCCAAGTACAGCAACCTGTTTCAGATGATCTCCCAGCCTTATCTAAATACCGAATACCTTGGGATCCTGGTGGATTCAACGTCAGAGAAGGCGAAAGAGACTCCGCTGCATAATATCCTAATCAGGCAGGCTGTCAACTACGCATTTGACCGGAGAAAAATGATTCTCTACTTGCGAAATAACATCGGGACACCTGGGATCTATGGAATGATCCCCCCGGGGATGCCGGGTTTCGATTCCTCACGCATCTATTTTGACTATCAGCCGGAACTGGCTCGACAGTTGATCCAAAAAGCAGGTTACAAGGCTTCGGAAGAGATTCCGGCCATCACGCTCGTCTCTACTTCAGATTACCTGGATATCTGTAAATACATTCAGCATGAAGTGTCGGAGATCGGGATAGATCTCGAGATTGAAGTCAGCCCGCCCGCTGCCATGAGGGAGATGAAGGCCATGGCGAAGATCCCCTTTTTCAGAGCATCCTGGATTGCTGACTACCCTGATGCTGAAAACTATCTTTCCCTTTTTTATACGCCGAATTTCTCCCCACGGGGACCTAATTACACACATTACAGCAATATAGAGTATGACAGGCTCTTCAGGAAAGCCATGGCGTTGCATGAAATTTCTGAGAGGATAGATACCTATCACAAGATGGAACAGGTGTTGATGAGCGATGCACCGGTTGTGATCCTGTATTATGATATGGTGTTACGCTTTGTCAGAAACGATGTGCACGGAGTTGGAGGGAATCCTATGAACCTGCTTACGTTGAAACGGGTGTATAAAGACAAACGCTAAACGCTAGCGTTGATGCTTCACAATCAGCTCTTTTGCCTGCGGATTCCCGAGAGATGCCGCTTTTTTCCAGTCATCCATGGCGCCGTTGATATCCTGAAGAGTGAAACGGCAACTTCCCCGCCCCAAATAGGCATCTGCAAAAGTTGAATCAAGGATGATCGCACGATCAAAATCGCTGATAGCTGATTCGAAGTTCTTAAGTTCCGTTGCCTCGATATAGCCTCTGTTTAAATAGGCTTTCGAATAGGATGGGTTTAGCCGGATGGCTTCTGTATACTCTGTCATGGCCCCGGAGATATCCCCAGATGTATAGCGATCATTTCCCCTGTTAAAATGTTTGGTTGCCTCCGCATTAGCTGCACAGTTGGTTGCATAAAAAAGAATTCCTCCACGCTCTTGGACGAGGGCAGAGAGGGATTGCGTGACTGTGGTATTGCCTGGATCGAACTTCAGGATTTGTCTGTAACAGACGGAAGCGAGCTGAGGGTTACCCGTCGTAAGGTAGATGCCGGCGAGGGCATAATAACAGGACACTGCCGTCCCGCAACTCTCCTGCAGTGTCTTAAGAAAATATTGTTCTGCTAACTGAATATGTCCTGTCTGAAGAAAAAATGAAGCCATATTCTGATCTCTCGGCGGCGTACAGGAGTGTCTCGTGTAAAATCCCTGTATCCATTGGGTAAGCCCGGATATTCTTTCCTGCTCAAGCAATGTTTTTTTCTTATCAAGGCTGAGACCAGAAAATGCATCAGGCTGGCTGAAAGTTTTCACTGTATCAGGAAAATGGATCTCCATGGCATAACCTTCCCGCGCAAAGATGGCAGACTGTCCATCAAGAAAAACCGGATGCCAGCCGGGTAGAGCAGTAAGTTGTGGTGTCCATGAAAAATAGCGTACGTAATCATACACTACCAGATCGGGTTGATATTTATGAATCAGGCCAGCCAGGCCTCCTTTCCAGCTTTCTTCCACTTCGTGATAAAGAGATTCTCCAATCACTTCCAGCCGTGCATCAATAAAGATAGGACAGGAGAGTCGCCAGGAGAGCCAACCACCATAACTCAGACTGTTTATAAATCTGCCATCCAATTGATTAGATTCAATGAATTCAACTGCTCCTTCAGGGTGTTGGAATCGGTCAAGCCCTATACCGGTTTTGTTGTAGGAGAGGTTATTTGCATAATATTCGTTGGTGATCAGGCGGGGGATGATGCCAAGAATAATGAACAGGATCCCGTATGCAAAAATCAGATTGGTTCTTTTTTTAACGTTCGCCGTGAGATTCCTGCCATAGCGGCGGACGATCTCTGAAACTGCTATCCCGGTAATGGGAAGCGTTACGACTACAAACAACGGGATATTCCGGATGGCAAGCAGGGCGAGTATACCGTAAACGACCCAAAGAATCAATTCATGCGGTTTCCTTTGTCTTAAAGTGATGAAAATACTGAAAGCGGAGATCAGGAAATACGACAGAAAGACATATTCTTTGGTTGTCCAGTCCGGCAAGTGAAAAAAGGGTTGAAACTCCTTGATATGTTCATGGAAGATATTGTTTGCCTGAAACCGTGTCAATAATTCAAAAGGAAACAGGAAACCGTTGAATCCATATGGGTTTACAAAGCAGATCACTATGGATAGCACACCCCATCCCAGTAACCTGAGATCAGGTTTTCTGTCCCGTATCCACATACTGATCAAGTAGGCTCCGATGATGGCATACCCGAGCATAAATAATCCCTCCATGTTACACCAAATCAGCATGATAAGTGGCAGGAAGCAACAATGAGCGCAACGCTTCCGGGCATAACAGGCATCCAGAATGATGAGGTACAGTGTAAGAAACAGGTAGGTGAAGAGCTCGGGACGAAGAATAAACCGTGGTTCCATGATCAGCAGGGATAGAAGCAGGAGAAGGATCAAGATTGGGTATGAAATGCCTGAATCCAGCATACGACGGCTAAGGAGGTAAAAAAGCCCGCATACCAGGAGGCATACCAGGATGCTTAATCCCTGATATCCAACAAGAAAATAAACCGTAAAAATAAAAACCTGAAACAGCCAGTGGAGATCAATATAGGGATGATCGGGGACAGAATAGGTAGCGATATCGGTTTTGGGGAAGGCGAGATGCTGGATGATCCACCGCCCTGCATTCAGATGGAATCCTAAATCCGGATCGGAAAGAAGGCGCAATGAAAAAACCACTGTAAGAATCCCCACACCTGCCAATAGGGCAAGCCATGGATTCTTTGACATCTTAACCCAACCCCGTTGGAGCGTGGCATTCATCGGGAAGAGAGTGGTTTTGGTATGGAGTAAAAATACCGACTCGGGAAATTTTGGAGAAATTATTTCGCTAAGTGATGACTACCGCCGTATGAGTGATCCTATTTTCTCTATGAACTTAGGTTAATTCGACGGACATTCTGTCCCAGGCCAGGAAAATGTTTTCCGGAAGTTCCTTTTCAACATCGGAATGACGCCCCATCTGATGGCTGATATGCGTAAGAAATCCTTTCTGCGGATTTAATTCCCCGAGAAGGGTGACTGCTTCATCAAGGTTCATATGGGAATAATGTTTACGTTTCCGAAGGGCATTCACGATCACGATACGGGATCCTTTGATCTTCTCCTTTTCTTCATCAGAGATTCTGTATACATCTGTCAGATAGGTCAGATCCCCGATCCTGAACCCAAATACAAACTGGTCGTCCTGATAATGAACCGCTTTGATCGGGATGATCTCCGTATCTTCGATATGGAAAGGCTTGTTGGTGAATGAGTGGAGCTCAATTTCCGGAACACCGGGATATCGGTTGCCTTCGAAAGCATACCTGTACTCAAGCCTGATCTCTTCCTGCACTTCATCAGTAGCAAAGACGGGGACTGGCTTTTTTAAAATGTAGTTAAATGCACGGACATCATCCAATCCTCCGAGGTGATCTTTGTGGGAATGCGTAACAAGAATCGCATCAATGGATCTGACGTTTTCCCTCAACATCTGTTGCCTGAAATCGGGTCCGCAATCAATGACAATTCGTTTGTTTTCCCACACGATCATGATAGAAGAACGAAGTCGTTGATCCCTTGGATCAGTCGATTTGCAAACGTCACACTGACAAGCGATCACTGGAACCCCCTGTGATGTACCGGTGCCGAGGAAAGTAATGTTCATCAGGTAGAATCAGCAACAAATCTATGAAATTATCACGAATTAAATCTTGAAAAAATCTTTGGTTAAGTGTACCTTTGCCGCATGCTCAACAGGTTGCGTATCCGAATTGGAAATTATCTCCTCCGCAGAGATTCCTCCGGTGTAAACCGAAACCGTTCTATGGTCAATCTGGCCAGTGCGAAAAGTATCGGGATCCTCTATGCGCTGATTGCACCACCTGATTATACTGAAGTGGAAACATTCGTCTCTGACCTGCAAAAAGAACATAAGGAGGTCAAAGCACTTGGGTTTGTACAACACAAAGAGATGGTAAACCGGTTTCTTCCAAAACTCTCTTACGATTTTTTTTCACAGCAGGAAGTAAACTGGTACTGTAAACCAATGAATAACAAGGTAGACGATTTTATTACTACTGAATTTGACCTTCTTCTTGATCTCACGATGGAGGATTTTCTTCCGCTGAAATTTGTTACAGGGCTTTCCCGTGCACGGTGTAAAGTTGGCCGGTTTACGGAAGAAAATAATAGGTATTATGACCTGATGATCAAAGTGGAATCTTTTCAGAGGTTGCCGGAATTAATTAAACAGATCAAACATTACCTGACAATAATTCAACAGCATGAATAGGCCAATATCTTCATTTCATGGAACCGGTGTGGCCATTGTTACGCCATTTGATCCATCCGGAACCATTGACTACGATGCATATGAAAAGATGATCAACTATGTCATCAATGGCGGCGTTGATTACATTGTCGCGATGGGAACTACCGGAGAAACGCCGACACTTTCAAAAGAAGAAAAGTATTCCTTGCTCAGTTTTTCCGTTGATAAGGTCGCTTCCCGTGTACCCCTGGTTATCGGCATTGGCGGGAACAACACCGCCGAAGTGGTTCAGGCGATCCGGACATCCCCCCTGGAAGGGGTTGACGGGATCCTTTCGGTCTCTCCTTATTACAACAAACCCACACAGGAAGGCATTTACTTACATTTTAAAGCAATTGCAGAATCCAGCCCGCTTCCTGTGATCCTATACACAGTACCTGGGCGCACCGGGGGAAATATTTCAGCCGAGACAACCATCCGTCTCGCACAAGATTTCCCGAATATTGCAGGCATCAAGGAGGCATCAGGTAACCTGTATCAGGTTTATCAGATCCTCATGAACAGGCCGGATCATTTTCTTGTGATCTCAGGTGATGACGGCCTTACTCTTCCTATGCTGGCCGCTGGCGCCGATGGAGTGATCTCTGTGATTGCAAACGCCTACCCTGATACAATGTCTGCAATGGTAAGATTCGCTCTGGCAGGAGATTTTTTTCATGCAAGGAAAATTCATTTCCAATTGATTGATCTGATCAACGCCCTGTTTGCTGACGGAAGCCCCGGAGGGATCAAAGCCCTTCTTGAGATAAAAGGGTTATGCAGGGAGGTGGTCAGATTACCCCTGGTTCCGATTAATCAATCTACCCGGGACCTGATTGTTAAACTAGAAAAACAACTAAACAACTTATGAGAAAGCAACT
>JAFGNY010000033.1 GCA_016926765.1 Bacteroidales bacterium
AATAAATATATATATGTTTTCAGCAAAAAAGTGATGTAAATTCGAATTTTCTTCCGTCAAATAATCCTTTGTCACTCAATTTCAGCACTGGAATCACCAGTAAAGCCATGAATGAAAGTGTCATGAAGGGTGCCCGTAACGTACTTCCCATTTGTTTAGCCCATTGGTCTATCTGTTCATAAAGTTGTGCGATACTATAGCCATCCTGATCGGACATGATCCCCGCAAAAGGCAAAGGAATGGCAATTTCATGATCCCCTTCAACAATGGAGATCCCTCCTTTGGAAGAGATAATCAGATTGATTGCCCGGGCGATGGAATCGTCATCAGCCCCAACGGCCAAAATATTATGACTGTCATGAGCCACGCAAGAGGCAATGGCTCCTCGTTTCAAACCAAATCCATTGACAAATGCCATAGAGGGTGGAGCAGACCGGTACCTGTCCCGAACAACCAGTTTCAGGATGTCTCTCTCCGGATCCGGGACCACTAATCCTCTGGAAATAGCAGGAGTTAAGATCAACTCTTCAGTGATCAACTGGCCATCAAGTGCTTTAATTACCCGGATGGCTCCTCCTGATGCTGGCACCTGAAGCTCATCTGTTTTCAGAGGACTGGAATGGAATTTTGTGGCCGGTACCTCTTTGACAGATTCAATCAGGGTTTTTCCATTTTCAGCCACTTGAATTCCATCTATATACGTTGCGACAATCCGGAACTTTTCAAGGTTATCCACAACGATCAGGTCGGCAGGATCTCCAGGCTGCAGCAATCCAACCGGCAGATGGTACTGTTTGACAGGATGGTATGTACAACTTCGGATCACATTCATTACATCTGATCCTTTCTGTAATGCTCTGACGATAAGCTCATTGATATGGCCAATTGCCAGATCATTGGGATGCTTATCATCGGAGCAGAGCATGACCATTTCAGGATATTCATCAATCAGGCTACATAGTGCTTCGAAGTTTTTCGCTGCACTTCCTTCCCTGATCAGGATCTTCATTCCGTAGCTGATCTTATCAAGAGCTTCCTGTTTCGTATAACATTCATGATCGGTGCTGATTCCGGCTTCGATGTATTTTTTAGCCTCCTCCCCCCTTAAGCCAGGAGCATGACCGTCAACAGGTTTACCTGCCCGTTTTGCCGCTTCCAGTTTGGCCATTACTACAGGATCTCCGGAAAGGACTCCCGGGAAATTCATCATTTCCGACAGATAGCGAATCTCATCCAACGCAAGTAATTCAGTCACCTCGTCAACGCCAAGAGCAGCGCCGGCAGTTTCAAAGGTGGTTGCCGGAACACAGGAAGAGGCCCCAAAGTTGAATTTGAAAGGTACTTTTTTGCCATTTTCGATCATGAACATAACGCCTTTGATTCCAAGAACATTGGCAATTTCATGTGGATCGGAGACGGTAGCAACCGTTCCATGTACCACTGCAAGCCGGGCAAATTCTGAAGGAATCAGCATGGAACTTTCGATATGAATGTGCGCATCGATCAGTCCGGGCATGATATACTGATCCTGTCGGGAACCTCCTTCCGTAACCAATGCAATCACCCCGTCGACAACTGTAACTTTCCCCTGGAAAATCCGTCTGCCGACAACATCAACGATTTTCCCTTCAATCTCAAAATTTCGCTGTTTCATAATTTGTTCCTCCCTGCCAGTTGGCCACAGGCTGCATCAATATCCTTGCCCCGGCTCTGACGAATATTGACCACCATATTCCTGGATTCCAGGAAATCGCGAAACTCTTTCATCCGCCTCATCTCCGTACGCTGAAAACCGATTCTTTCAACGGGATTGAACTCGATCAGGTTGATCTTTACCGGAAAGCTTTTGCAAAATTCCGCCAGCGCTCTGGCATCAGAAAGAGTATCGTTAAATTCTTTCAGTAAAAGGTATTCGATGGTAATCCGTTTCCCCGTTTTCTGGTTGTAATAGACTAATGCGGTAGTCAGTTCGGCAAGAGGATGTTGCCGGTTAAACGGGATGATCTGATTCCTGAGAGCATCGGTTGCAGCATGCAGTGAGATCGCCAGGTGTGGTTTGAACTGATCATCTGCAAGTTGCCGGATGACTTTTGGAACTCCCACAGTGGAGAGGGTTATCCGCTGAGGGGAGATTCCCATCCCTACTTCCCCTGTGATGAATCCGATCGCCCGTTTCACCTGAGGATAGTTGAAAAGGGGTTCCCCCATACCCATTAGTACAATGTTGGAAAGTGGTATTCCATGAACCTCGCGGGAAATCTCATCGAGGTATCTGACCTGGTCAACCATTTCAGCTGCCATGAGGTTTCTGTAGAACCCGAGGGTAGCCGTTGCGCAAAATGTACAACCGAGGGCACACCCTGCCTGTGTGGAAATGCATGCGGTAGTTCTCTCCTCAGCTGGTATCAGAACTCCTTCAATTACTATATCATCAACTAACCGGAACCCCATTTTTATCGTATCATCACTACTCTTTTGGCGTCCGGTTTCACGGATTCCCTCCAATGAGAAAGTTTCTGTAAGCTTGTTTCTGAGAGGTAACGGGAGATTGCTCATCTCTTGAAAAGAGGGACATCCTTTTTTCCAGAGCCATTCGTAAACCTGTTTAGCACGAAAGGGTTTCTCACGGATTGAAGAGAAAAAGGCTTCAATCTCCTCCCGCGAAAGTGAACGGATATCTGGTTTCCGGTTACCACTCATCCGTTTTCACCTCCACCGGTTTCATTTTTTCAATCAATGTTGAGGTTAAGCGTTGCATAGTAGTATCCACCTGATAGAGGTAATTGTTCCACTGGGGATTATATGCCGGATCTTGCGTATTCAACCATTTTTCAATCGGGTACCTGGAAGCACCTTTCAAGTTGAAATCCGTGAGTGTATACCGGTACCTGTTCTCCTTGAATTCGAGGCGGATGGTATAAACGATCAGCCCTGCGTTCATCCTGTTCCCTTGCTGGTCAAAATAATAGATTGGCATCCTGCCGGCACCCTCGATCTTTCCGTTAACACGGTCCTGAATGGAAAAGATTGAAGTAGGATTGAGATAATAGTAGTTAAACCACTCCATCGCTTTATTATACAGGTAGCCGGGATCTCCGTTTTCCTCAACCACAGCACGATAGAGTATCTTCTGTGAATCCGGGTCAACAGGCAAATTCGGCGCATTAATCACCTCCTGAGCGAAGAGATGGTTGAATGATACGACGCACAGGATCGTGACTATGATAGAAAATCCTCGTTTCATATTGATGTATTTTACTGAAAACAATATTATAAAATCTTCGCGAGACAATCCCGCATGACCCATGAAAAGTTTTCCACCAGTTTAAAAAAAAAGGCTGCAGGAATTTCCTTCAGCCTCTTTCAGTGATCAAAAAAGTCTAGTACATGTCACCCATTCCGCCCATGCCTGGGTTCATTGGAGGCATCGCCGGTTTTTCTTCTTTTATGGAAACAAGCACACATTCAGTAGTCAGCAACATGCTGGCGATGGAAGCTGCATTTTCCAGGGCGACCCGAGCCACTTTGGTAGGATCGATCACACCGGATTTAAAGAGGTTCTCATACGCTTCGGTTGTTGCGTTGAAACCGAAATCGTCCTTGCCATCTTTTACCTTCTGAACAATGACTGAGCCTTCCAGCCCGGCATTGGCAACAATCTGACGGAGAGGTTCTTCCAGCGCTCTCTTGATAATCTGCGCACCGGTTGTTTCGTCTGGATTGTCTCCCTTCAGCTTATCAATTGCCTTGATGGCACGGATATAGGCAACACCGCCACCGGGGATGATTCCTTCTTCGATGGCTGCACGTGTCGCATGAAGCGCATCATCAAAACGGTCTTTCTTCTCCTTCATTTCTACTTCTGACGCAGCGCCAACATAAATTACAGCCACTCCGCCGGCCAGTTTTGCCAACCGTTCCTGTAATTTTTCGCGGTCATAGTCAGAGGTTGTTTTTTCGATCTGAGCTTTGATCTGGTTGATCCGGCCCTGGATATCTTCCTTCTTACCATGACCATTGATGATCGTTGTATTTTCTTTATCGATTGTCATTTTTTCAGCTTCGCCAAGGTACTGGAGAGTAGCATCTTCCAGCTTATACCCTTTTTCTTCGCTGATGACGGTTCCGCCGGTCAGGATTGCAATATCCTCCAGCATCTCTTTCCTTCTGTCGCCAAAACCAGGAGCTTTAACAGCAGCAACTTTCAATGTTCCCCTGATTTTATTGACAACCAACGTAGCCAGTGCTTCACCTTCCATATCTTCGGAGATGATCACCAGCGGACGTCCGGTCTGAACAGCCTTCTCCAGAATGGGGAGCAGGTCCTTCATCACAGAGATCTTCTTATCATAAATCAGGATGTAGGGATTCTCAAATACCACCTCCATTTTTTCTGTGTCTGTCACGAAATAGGGTGAGATGTACCCACGGTCAAATTGCATTCCTTCCACAACTTTCACGGTGGTTTCAATGCCTTTTGCCTCTTCGATGGTGATCACACCCTCTTTTTTCACCTTACTCATCGCTTCGGCGATCATTTTTCCGATAAAGCTGTCGTTGTTGGCAGAAACAGAGGCTACCTGCTCAATCTTTTCCATACTGTCGCCCACCTCTTTCGTTTGGGCTTTCAGTGAATTGATCACCTCGATTACCGCTTTGTCGATTCCTCTCTTGAGGTCCATCGGATTTGCTCCAGCGGTTACGTTTTTAAGACCGGTAGTAAAGATGGACTGGGCCAGTACGGTGGCTGTTGTGGTTCCGTCGCCAGCAATATCACTGGTTTTTGAAGCAACTTCCTTGACCATCTGAGCGCCCATATTCTCAACGGCATCTTTCAGTTCAATCTCTTTAGCTACTGTAACGCCATCCTTTGTTACAACAGGAGCGCCGTAGGATTTTTCAATGATGACATTGCGCCCTTTTGGACCAAGTGTCACCTTTACTGCATTGGAGAGTGCATCAACTCCTTTTTTCAGGCCGTCTCTCGCTTTTACGTCAAACAAAATATCTTTTGCCATTGTTATTCAATTATTGGTTATTAACTAATTTATTTCTCACTTATTCACGATGATTAGATGACAGCAACAACGTCAGATTCTCTCATGATCATATAATCCACTCCATCAATGGTGATCTCGGTTCCGGCATATTTCCCGTAGAGAACCGTATCTCCTACCTTCACAGTCATCGGTTCATCCTTCTTTCCAGGACCAACCGCCACAATGGTTCCTTTTTGGGGTTTTTCTTTTGCAGTATCAGGGATGATAATCCCTCCAGCCGTTTTTTCTTCAGCCGGTGCAGGCTCAACTAATACCCGGTCGGCCAGGGGTTTGATTTTCACTTTTGCCATATCTCAATTAATTAAAGTTAAACATTAAGAAATTTCTTACGTTCTTTTGAAACGCACTTGTCACATTTCGTGCCACGGCAGATAATCTTCTAAAACAAAAAAAAATGTCAGAATATTCTGACATTCTGACATTCTTTTGAAGTTTTGATGTGGTTTGCAACTCTTATTCATTCCTTTCGGGCGGAACCTGAAAGTCATTGATGGGAGCAGCATTTTCATCAATCTGTTTTTGAATTTCGCTCTCCTGGGTTGTAGCTACTCCCTGGTTTTTAGGGATCACAAAAATGGAGAAAAGACTGAGGACAAGCAGGACAACTGCCAGTGTCCATGTAGATTTTTCAAGGAAGTCGGCTGTTTTCCGAACCCCCATATATTGGTTGGATGAAGCGAAGTTGGAAGCCAATCCGCCTCCTTTTGAATTCTGAACCAATACCACAAGAACCATCAAAACGCAAGTGATCAGGATCAGTACCGAGATTAAAATATAAAAACCCATCTTTTTGAAATTACGAATTACGATGTGTGATTTACGAATAAATCAGCCTATTTAAACTCATTTTCTTCATTTTCAGGATACTCTTGAGTTTTGAGTGCTTCAATTCGGGCTGCAAAGTAACTACTTTTTTCCGGGAAAAGCAAACACAATTTCTCATAGACACGAATTGACTTTCCTGTATTTCCCTGCTTATGGTAAAGAATTGCCAGAGTCTCACTCACAATTTCATCCTCATCCTGGATATCTCTTGGAGATAACCGGTTAGGTTTTAAAAGAACTTGTCGGGGTGAAGAAATCCTGGGTTCTTCCCGGATAAACTTCTCGATCAGCTCCTCTTTGGAAAAATGTCCGGTTGATTCAACCGAAAATGTCACACGTTGTTTCACGGGGCTTTCAGGAGGAGGTAATTCTGAGTTGTGAGCAGAATAGATTTCACGACTTTCTCCATGTTCTTCTGCAATCTCTTGCAACCTCCTGTGAACGATCTCCAGCAATTTTTCCCTTAAGGAATCCCCACCAGTAGGTTCATCACTACCAGGAATGACAGGCTTGAATGCTATGACAGGTCGTTTGGATACAGGAGGTGGTGTAATGGGGTGGGAGGTGGATGGCGTTACGAATGGAGAGGCTGGGGAGGGGGTTATGGGTTGCAGGGGTAATTTGGTTGAAGTGGGAGAAAAGGTGGGAACAGAGGGTTTGCGTATGGGAGGTTTTACCGGTTCTGGGGATGGTGGAATGACCGCGGTTTTTACAGGGATTACTCGTTGGTATGGAGTGACAGGTTTCGGGTGGGTGATGCGGTACCTGTCAATGAGATGTTTCAGCTGTTTACGGTCACCGGCATATGCTGATGCTCTTTTAAGCTGTACAGCGTAATGAGGATGATCTTCTGCATACAGGTTCAATGCATAAAGAAGATGTGCTGTCTGAAAAAAGGGGAACTCTTTCTGAACCTCTTCAATCTGTTTTAAGCTTTGGGCATCAACAGCGTTGGGATTGTTGATATAAGCCAAAAACTCCTCCCTATCCATTTTTCTGCCTTCTTTGATTACCAGTTGACCACCGATTTATTGAAAATATCCTGCACAAGCTGGTCATTGATCTCTGCTATCAGGTCATCCTGTACGGAAACTAGGTTTTGAGAGCTTGGATAATCGAGATATCTTGAAAAGTTACTTTCAAAATTCTGTTTCTCATCAAATTTGTTTGTGAACTTGACCTGGACAGTAATGGTAAGCCTGTTCAACTGGGCCACTTCATTTCCGGAGATCGCCTGTGGCTGAACAGAATATCCTGTGATAGACCCCTCCAGATCCAGATCACCGTTGCGATCTACCAGGATCAGGTTCGTTTGTGAAGTGAAGTAGTCCTGTAATGCCTCCGTCAGGTTACGGCTGAGAGTAGGAACAACCAGCAAGGCTTTATTCTGGAAGTATCCGATCGAAATCGTTTTCACTTCCGGTGAGATGGATGCCCCGGTAAAGCTATAACTCATGCGGCATGACCCGGTGACCATCACTACCGATACCAGGATGATGGCAAGCATGCCTGAAGAGTTGAATTTGCCGGTGGTGTGCATCGGTCTCATTCTTCAATATCGTATTCTTTTATTTTACGATAAAGTGTGCGCTCAGAGATGCCAAGTTCCCTGGCTGCTTCCTTCCGTTTGCCGTCAAATTTCTTTAATGCGCGTCTGATAAATTCAACTTCCTGTTTTTGAAGGGAGAGGGATTCATTGACTTCCTCCGGCTCTTCCACAGTCTCATCGAATTTCGAATTTGAATGCTGCACGATGATCGGAATATCCCCGCCTTTCTCCTCCGGAAAATCATGATAAAGTCGTTTAAGCAGGTGTTTGCTCTCCCCCACGGTTCCTTCCAGACTTTCACTTTCCAGAAGATTCATGACAAGCTGCTTGAGATCATTCATATCCCGCTTCATATCAAAGAGGACTTTATAGAGCAACTCCCGTTCAGATATCTTTGTTGACTCTTCTCCTTTGTAAAGAATAGGTAGTTCACTGATATGACTGTCTGGCAGATATTTTTTCAATGTCTCTTCATTGATCTCCCTGTTTCTCTCAATGATAGATATCTGCTCAGTTATATTTTTAAGCTGGCGGATATTTCCCGGCCAGCGATAATGAGTCAACAGATGCACCGCCTCTTCATTCAGTACAATCGGAGGCATCCTGTATTTTTCCGCAGCATCACTGGCAAATTTGCGAAACAAGAGATGAATGTCCTCTTTTCTGTCCCGTAATGGGGGAACATAGATCGGGACGGTATTGAGCCGGTAATAGAGATCCTGCCGGAATTTTCCATTGGCAATGGCATCCGGGATGTTAATGTTGGTAGCTGCAACAACCCTGACGTTTGTTTTCAGCTCTTTTGAAGAGCCCACACGGATAAATTCGCCACTTTCAAGAACCCGCAGCAATCTGACCTGTGTTGCAAGGGGTAGCTCCGCTACTTCATCAAGGAAAATGGTGCCGCCGTTGACAACCTCAAAATACCCTTTCCTGGCTTCGTGTGCTCCTGTAAAAGAGCCCTTTTCATGTCCAAAGAGTTCCGAATCAATCGTTCCTTCCGGGATAGCGCCACAGTTCACAGCAATGTATGGTCCATGTTTACGCGCACTAAGCTGATGGATGATCTTCTGAAAGAATTCTTTCCCGGTTCCACTCTCGCCGGAGATTAAAACCGTAATATCCGTTGGGGCAACCTGCCTGGTAACATCAATTGCCCTGTCGAGCAAAGGTGAATTGCCAATAATTCCAAACCGTTGTTTAATCGCTAAAATGTCCATCACACTTGCCAAAATGACTGGTCTTTCTATACAATATTACAAAATTTTTACCGGATGGCAGCACATAGCTTATCCGAGAAGGCCTTTGTTAAACGTTCCATAACGTTATCGATTTCAGCATCCTTCAGAGTTTTTGAAGAATCCCCTAGAAGAAAACTGACGGCATAGGATTTCTTCCCTGCTTCAATCCGGTCTCCTTCATACACATCAACCAGTCCAACCTGGAGAAGAAGTTTTTTCTCAGTTTCCAGTGCAATTTTCCTAATCTGGTCAAAGGTGATCTCTTGGCCAAGGAGAAGTGCCAGGTCTCTTCTTACAACCGGAAATTTCGGAAGTTCCACATAGAGTATTGTTCTCCCTGAAATCAGTTGCACAAGCAGGTCCCAGTTCAGATCGGCATAGATTACCGGTTGCCCGATAGTGAATTGGTTCAGGATCGGTTTCCTGACTAACCCGGCTGATACCAGGAGTTCTCCCTTTTTGGAGTAAGCGAACCCTTGAGATAAAAGATGAGAATCTAAAGCACACTGTTCCAGCGTATCCGGATCGATGGACAAACGCTGGAAGAGTGCATGAAGGATCCCCTTGACCATGAAATGAGAAATCGCAGCATCACCTGTATCCCAGCTCTCCGGAAGTTGACGCCCGGTGAGAAAAAGAGCCAGTCGTTGCTCCTCGTGGTAACCAGGTAATGGGTCAGCATCCTCCCGGCTGGCCAATGAGTAGACGGTTCCCATTTCAAAAAACAGCAGGTCGGATGCTTTTCTGTTTAGGTTATAAGCAACCGACTCGAGTCCGCCATAGAGAAGAGTCTGCCGCATCACATCCAGGTCACGGCTGCTTGGATTGACTATCCTGACACATTTTTCAACCGGAAAATCCTGATTGTCTTCGTAATAGGATGAATTTGTAAGGGAATTATTCATGATCTCAAAATATCCGTTTGAGACCAGGAGATCTGCGACAATGTTCCGTAGTTTCCCCATGTCGGGATCAGGGTGAAACGAAAACGAAGACCTGACTTCCTTTGGTATCCCGATATGATTGTATCCATAAATGCGCAGCACCTCTTCAATAACATCAGACTCACGCGTGACATCCACTTTGAAGGAGGGTATAAGAAGTTCAAGCCCTTCTTTATTTTCCTCGATGACAGAAAAATCAAGATCGGTCAGGATACTCTTCACCACATTCCGGGGGATTTTCTTTCCAACAAGGCGGTCAAGGTTTTTAAATGTCAGTCTGAGCTGTTGTTTCTCCACCGGATTGGGATAAACATCAACGATGCCGGAGGTGATCTCCCCTCCGGCGATCTCCCTGATCAGAAGGGCTGCACGTTTCAGGGCGAAGAGGGTGATCTCGATATCGGCTCCCCGCTCAAAACGGAAGGATGCATCGGTCTGAAGTCCGTGGTGTCTGGCTGTTTTCCGGATAGATACCGGATTGAAGCAGGCGCTTTCAAGGAAAACATTCCGTGTGGATTCCGTCACCCCTGAATTCAACCCACCAAAGACTCCTGCAATGCACATAGGTCCTTTTTCACTGCAAATCATCAGATCATCAGGCGTCAGGATCCGGTCAATTTCATCAAGCGTGGTGAAGGATGTCTCCTGACCAAGTTTTTTAACAACCACTTTGCCGCCTTCAATCTTATCTGCATCAAATGCATGTAACGGCTGACCCACCTCCATCAGGATAAAATTCGTGATGTCGACAATATTATTGATCGGCCGGAGTCCCACGGAAAGCAACCGGGTTTTCAACCAGACAGGCGACTCGCCTACTTTCACATTGGCGATGGTCAACCCCGAATACCTTGGACTTTCCTCTGTATCCTCCACCACCACGTCAACCGGAGGTTTGGCAGAGCCCGGTTTGAAGGCAGAAAGACCCGGCAACACCAGGTGTGCCCGGTCAGGAAGGGAAGATGGATTCTTGCCGGAATTATTATATACAGCGGTTATATCCCGGGCCACTCCGATATGGGAAGCAGCGTCGCCGCGGTTGGGGGTCAGTCCGATCTGGTAGATTACATCTTCTGTAACCTGAAAATACTCATTTGCCGGAGTTCCGGGGATGGAAGAAGGATCGAGCACCATGATCCCTTCATGAGAATCTCCCAGCCCCAGTTCGTCTTCAGCACAGATCATTCCTTCCGAAACCTCTCCCCTTAATTTTGCTTTCTGGATCACCAGCTCGGCATCCCCATGATAGAGTTTGGTCCCGATAGTGGCAACAGCTACCTTCTGCCCGGCCGCAACATTGGAGGCTCCGCACACGATAGGAAGTAATTCAGGACCCCCGACAGATACTTTTGTCAGACTCAGATGGTCT
>JAFGNY010000239.1 GCA_016926765.1 Bacteroidales bacterium
ACCTATTCTGTTCCGCTCTATTTTAAAAGAGGAGGAGAGCGTAAGTTCGTGGGCGTCCTGACCATTGATATTTCAATCAATTGGTTACGGGCGATGGTGGATTCGATCCATGTATTCAAGACCGGTTTTGGATTTCTGGTTTCACAGAGCGGAACTTTCGTAACCCATCCGGTTCATGATCTGATCATGAATGCCTCTATTTTCAGTATCGCAGAAGAGATGAATCTGCCAGGTTTCCGTGAACTTGGAAGAAAGATGATCCGTCGTGAAAGTGGTTTCAGCACAGAAACATATAAAAATATGCTGACCCATAAGAACAGCTGGGTAGCTTATGCGCCTGTCCCGAGCAATGGCTGGTCGCTGGCAGTTGTTTTCCCGGTGGATGAGCTGATGGCAGATGCCCACAAGTTGAACCTGGCGATCATCCTTCTTGGAAGTGCAGGCTTGGTGGTTATTTTTCTGATGATTCTCCTGATCTCGAGATCAATTACCCGCCCGATACGTAAACTAGCTCAGGCTGCGCAGAGTTTTGCGGAGGGGAATTTCGATATTTCCCTCCCGGAAGTCGTGTCGGAGGATGAGATCGGACGGTTGACGAGGAGTTTCAGTTATATGCAGAAGACGCTGGCTGAAACCATCGGAGACCTGAAGGAGACCACAGAACAACTGCGGGTTTCCAACGAAAAGCTGGAAGATTACAGTAAGACACTGGAACTGAAAGTCAAGGAGCGGACGGCTGAACTGGTTGCTAAAAATTCCGAATTGGACAGTGCTCTCCAAACACTGAAAGCAGCTCAGGCTCAACTGGTGCAGTCGGAAAAAATGGCGTCATTGGGCCAGCTTACTGCCGGAATTGCCCATGAGATTAAAAACCCGCTCAATTTTGTCAACAACTTTGCAGAGCTTTCCACCGATCTTGCAAGAGAACTTAAAGAGGAACTTGAAAAGCTCAAAGGAAAACTCGATGAAAACGACCGGGAATACCTGATGGAGATCGTCGGGGACCTGGAAAGCAATGCCCTGAAGATACACAATCATGGAAAGAGGGCCGACAGTATCATTCGTGGAATGCTTCTTCATTCGCGCGGAAAGGCGGGAGAGAAACAACCAACGGATCTGAATGCCTTGTTGGAGGAGTATGTCAACCTGGGTTACCATGGGATGAGGGCAACGGATCCCTCCTTCAATATTAAAATCGAATCGTCGTATGATCCGGAAGTAGGTATTGTAGAGGTGATCCCTCAGGACCTGAGCAGGGTGTTCCTGAATATCATCAACAATGCCTGCCAGGCAACTGCACAGAAAAAAATCGAGCAGAAAGATTCCTATTTCCCGCTTCTTACCGTCACCACCAGACGGCTTGGGGAGTTGGTTGAGGTTCGTATCAGGGATAACGGGAAAGGGATTCCGGATGAGATCAAAGAAAAGATTTTTAATCCTTTTTTTACCACAAAAGCCGCTGGCTCGGGAACTGGATTAGGACTCTCCATCAGTTTTGATATCGTGGTACAGGGACATGGTGGTGAATTGACGTTGCAATCAGAACCGGGCGAATATACGGAGTTCATCATCCGGATCCCTGCTGCAAGAAAAGCATAAAAGTAATTAATAAAGATAGATCATGGAGCATCAGAAAAAGAACATCAAGATTCTTGTGGTGGATGATGAAGTGGATCTTGAACCTCTGGTCAAACAACGTTTCCGAAGGCAGATACGGGAAGGCGTTTACGAATTTCTATTTGCCCACAACGGTCTCGAAGCGCTGGCAAAACTGATTGAGCATCCCGAAATCGGGATTATCCTCTCCGATATCAACATGCCGGAGATGGATGGACTTACTCTTCTGTTAAAACTGAAGGAGTTGAAAAATCCTTCGCTCAAGACGGTCATTGTCTCTGCTTACGGGGATATGGAGAACATCCGGACCGCCATGAACCGGGGGGCATTTGATTTTCTTACCAAACCCATCAATTTCGAAGACCTGGAGATCACGATCAACAAAACCCTGGAAGAGATCCGTCTGGTAAGGAAATCACAGGAGGAACACCACCAGCTTTTATTCATTCAGCATGATCTGGAAACAGCCAGGGAGATTCAGCAAGCCATTTTGCCTGCTACCTTTCCACCGTTCCCTCACCGGAAGGATTTCGATATCTTCGCTTCGATGCAGGCTGCCAGAGAGGTAGGAGGGGATTTTTACGATTTCTTCATGATCGATAATGATCATATCGGTTTTGTCATTGGTGATGTTTCGGGGAAAGGGGTTCCGGCAGCCATCTTTATGGCGGTAAGCCGAACGCTTATCCGGGCTACCGGTCTCAAAGGGATTTCGGTAGAGGAGTGCATTGATTATGCCAACCACCTTCTTTGCAATGAGAGCACCTCTTGTATGTTCGTGACGGTATTTTACGGGATTCTTGACACGAAAACCGGTGAGATTTCCTATGTAAACGGGGGACACAATCCACCCTATCTGATCAGAGCAAATGGTACGTTGGAGGTGGTTCCGCTCACCGGTGGTACGATCCTTGGGTTCCTTGACGATGAGAAGTTCGATTCAGCAAAGATTCATCTCCAACCCAACGATACGCTCTTCCTTTACACAGATGGGATCACAGAAGCGTTCAATGAAGAGGATGAAGCATTCGGAGAGGGACGGCTGGAAGAGCTTCTCCGGGCCAATTATCATTTACCGATAAAAGATCTTGCCCAGGATGCTGTTACGAGGATCCAGGAGTTTTGCGGGGAGGCCCCCCAGTCGGATGATATTACACTGATGGCGATCAGGTATATGGCGTGAGGGTCTTCACGAAGGTGACTTTCCCGTCACCCTCTTTATAGAAATTGTGGATTCGTCCGGCTTCATGGTATCCCATCTGCTCATAGAAATGCCGTGTTGGCCGGTATTTTATAAGAGTAGAGGTTTCGGCAATCACATTCCTTCCTCCTCTCTCCGCAATCTGCCGGTGGGTCTCTTCCAGTACTATTTTCCCGATCCCCTGACCACGGAGGTCGTTGTGTGTGGCAATCCAGTAGAGGTCATAACTGAGTTCGCTGCCCGGGATCAGTCCGAAACAACTGTATGCCACTACAAGGCCATCCCGTTCGGCAAAGATGAACTGGTAGGAGCTCTTCTCACCCTCGCGCAGTTTTTCTTCCGCCAGTTCCACGGCCACATCGATTTCGATATCATAGAAAAATCCCGTGGAGGTTGTGATCTCCCTGATCCTCTTTTCATCGCCAGGAAGAATCTCCGTTCTGAATGTCACTTGTGTCATGGTTTCTGATTAATTGCTACTGGCCACTACCCATTGCATCGTCCAGGATGCGCCTGATCGCTTCTGTAAATGAATACTCTGCCTGTGTAAGGGCGGCGGCAAATCCGCCCGATTTGGCGAGGCACGGGTTGGCGTTGATATCAATGATGTATGGGATGCCATCGGAACTCACCCTGAAATCGATCCGGGCATATCCTCTGAGGCCGAATCCATTCCAGCAGGCTTCACACAGCTCAATCAGCCTGAGGTGGAGGCGCCGGTCCTGTTCCCCGGCTGTGAAGGTCCGGATGGTGTGAGAATATTCAAATGATTCTTCATCCCATTTTGACCTGAATCCCATGATCCGGGGTTTGTCTGCGGGAAAATCGAGAAACTGCATCTCTGCAAGCGGAAGTACTTCGGGCCCTTCCGGGCCTGCCAGAATGGAGATGTTAAACTCTCGTCCCTCGATATACTCTTCGATAAAATAGTGCCGGGGACTCTTCTTTGTTATGATCTCCTTCATTCGTTTTTCGCTGCCGCTAAACACGCTCGACTCATCCAGATTCAACGATCCCTCTTCCCATATTGGCTTCAGAATGTAACGGCCTGCCGGATCCAGCAGATCGGTTTCATGGATTAGATATCCCTTTGGAGCCGGTAGTCCGAGCCGGATGAGTTCCTGCTTGGCCAGCAGTTTATTGGAACTGATAAACATAGGGGTAACACCGGAACCGGAACAGGGAATCCCTAAGGAATTAAAAACCGATGTGGCGATGAAGGCAAACTCCCCTTGATTGTCAAGCGACTCCACAAGATTGAAAATAATCTCCGGCTGCTCTTGCCTGATCTGTGATATCGCTGTTTGAAGATCCAGTCCCATCTCCATGCGGGCCACATCATATCCAAGCCTGATGCAGGCATTTCCAACCATTTCGGCCTGTTCCAGAACATCCAGCTCATCGGCACCGGCATCAGGCGAAAGTTTATTGGTAACAATCAGGATCTTTTGTTTCATGCTCCGGGATGTTGGTTGATCCGTTCCAGGGCTGATTGCATGATCTCCCCGATAAGCTGTTCGTAGGTATAGCCGTTCTTGTAGGCAAGGATGGGGAGGTCAGAATGGACAAGATCAAGCCCGGCGAGGGGATTCACTTCGATGAACGATGCATTGCCGTTGCGGTCGTACCGGATATCGACCCGCCCTCCGTCACGGCATCCCAGGATTTTCCATGCCCGGATAGCTAAATCGGTACAGGATATTCTGACAGGCTCTTCCGGAACGGAATATGATACCAGCTCTTCGTAGTTGGATTTGGTGTCGAGAGAGTAGATCTCTGATACGTGATCGTGTTTGTACACGATCTCCATAATCCCCACCGGCCTGCTGGAAGATCCGGTGCCGGTGATCCCGACGGTGAATTCCCGGCCTGGCAGGTACTCTTCCACCAGCAGGCCGGCGGGGTAGCTCCGGAGCAGTTCGCGGCAAACGGATAACAGCTCCTCTGGGTTGTTTGCCCTTGATTTCCCTGAGATCCCTTTCCCGGTACCTTCGGCAACCGGTTTGATGAATAATGGAAAATCCAGGGCTCCGGCGAGGATATCTGCTTCAGTATGAACCACGAAAAACCCGGGTGTGTTCAGCCCGGCATCACGGATCACCCGTTTGGTCATTCCTTTGTGCAGGGTGAGTGTGAGAACCAGCGGATCGGAAAACGTATAAGGGACCCCGTAAGCATCCAGCAGACAGGGAACTTGTGCCTCTCTTCCAATCCCAGAAAGTCCTTCGCAGATGTTGAACACCAGATCCCATCGATTCCCCTTTACGAGCCTTTGTGCAAGTTGCCTGACATGACCGATGCGTTCAGTGGCATATCCCAGGCTGTGAAGTGCATCCTCAATTCCTTCAATAGTGGATTCCCTGTCAAATTCGGCAGTCTCTTCCAGCGAATATCCTTCCTGGAGGTACGTTGACCTAAGGTCAAAAGTGAGCCCTATAACCATGGCTTAACCTACATCATCCGGGTAGCGGAAAACCCGGCCTTCATAGTTCATCAGCCGGGCGAACCCCTCTTCATGCCCAAGATAATATTCAGGCAACATCGGGATCTTTCCTCCTCCGCCAGGGGCATCGATGACAAACTGAGGTACACCATACCCCGATGTATGTCCCCTTAACCCGCGGATGATCTCCAACCCTTTGCTGATGGGTGTTCGGAAATGACCTGAACCGGGAATGGGATCGCATTGATAGAGGTAGTAAGGCCTTACGCGGTTTTTCAACAATCCGTGCATCAGGTTTTTCATGATTGCTATATCGTCGTTGACTCCTTTCAGCAGGACCGTCTGGCTCCCCATCGGAATACCCGCGTTTGCAATCTTTTCACAGGCTTCTGTGACCTCGGGAGTCAGTTCATCAGGGTGTGTGAAGTGGATACTCATGAAGAGAGGATGATATTTCCTGAGCATGTTCACCAACGATTTGGTGATCCGTTGAGGAAGCACTGCCGGGACCTTTGACCCGATACGAATAATCTCCACATGGGGTATCCTTCTCAGACGGGTCAGGAGGTATTCAATATGAAAATCGGGCATCGTCAGCGGATCACCACCCGAAACAACCACATCACGTACCTCCGGGTGCTCATCAATATATTGGAGACCCTCTTCCCAGGCTTTGATGCCGACATGGCATTTGTCCTTGGCTACCATATGGGTACGGGTACAGTAGCGGCAATAGGCAGAGCAAAACCCTGTTGCGAGAAAGAGAACCCGGTCGGGATAACGGTGCACGATATTTGGAACCGGGCTGTGATGCTCTTCTGATAACGGATCCAGGATCTCGCCAGGTGCCGAGAGCAATTCATCGAATACAGGGATCACTGTCTTTCTCAGAGGCTGCTCAGGATCGCTTCCGGCGATCAGGCTCATATAGTAAGGCGTGATCCGGATAGGAAGCGTATGGGATTTTTTTCCGACAACACTGATTTCATTCTCGGAAAGGCGGATAAACCGTTCCAGCTGATCCGTTGTCCGGATACTGTTTTTTATCTGCCAGTGCCAGTTACTCCACTCCTTGTCTGAAACGCCGGGGAAGTACTCGTCCATAAACCTTTTTGACCGTTCAGATATGACGGTTTTTTCTTTCTCATTCCGCAAAGAAACAGTAAGTGGATGAAGATGTTGGACGGAAACGTATGGAACGGGTTTCGGTGGAGGTTCATCATCGTCCTGATTCATTAGATCACGGACGATGCAAAGTTCATTTTCTTGTGTTTCCATTTTGTGTGTTGCACCTATTAAGAGTGGTGCAAGTAGATGAAAATTTTAATTACTTTCGATGATCATTTAAAAAAAAAGTGCACAAAGATATGTTAATAAATAATACCTGATGAATCTTTTTTTTCGCAGCTTTGGCACGGGCCCGGTCTTGATCATTTTACATGGTCTTTTCGGCATCTCAGATAACTGGGTAACCCTTGGAAAACAGTTAGGCAAGGGGCTTCGCGTCATCATCCCCGATCTCCGGAATCATGGACGGTCACCCCATAGCGATCGGTTTGATTTTGCCTCTATGGAGCAGGATATCCTGGAGCTTATCGAAGAGGAGACAGTGGGCGCTGTGATGCTGCTGGGTCACTCCCTGGGTGGACGCGTTGCTGTGAACCTTGCTGTCCATCATCCGGAGATGATCCAGAAGCTTGTGATTGTCGATATCAGTCTGAGGAAATACCCTCCCAGGAGAGAACACCTTGACCTGATCGATGCGATGCATGCATTGGATCTTTCGCAATCGGTTCGCAGGACAGAGCTTGAAATGCATTTACGGCAAAGGATCTCCAGTCAGAAGGTAAGGCAGTTTTTGCTGAAAAATCTCTACTGGAATGAATCGGGGAAGCTTGCCTGGCGGCTGAACTTGCCTGTGATCAGTGAAAGTTTGCCCGGAATTTTTGACGGAGGCGTTGTCACCGGAAGGTATACGGGTCCTGCCTTGTTTCTCCGTGGTGAACGTTCAGATTATATCCAGGATATTGATTTGCCTGCGATCTATGACACATTCCCCGGGGCAACCGTCAGAACCATCAGGGGAGCTACCCATTGGGTTCATGCCGATAATCCCGGGGAATTTTACCAGGTTGTCAGTCCCTTCCTTCTGGGGGATCAGTAGCGTTCGACTTTGAGGCTGGAAACTGCTGACTCGATTTTCAGAATGATGGTGTTGGTTCCTTCCGGGAAGTTGGAGGTCTGATAAACACCATCTCCTTTCTTGATGAAGCCTTCAAAATCATTGCTTACCAGTACCGATTCGGTGTGAATTTCACAGGCCGACTCTTTGGGAATCATGACTTCAAGGGAGGCGGCACCGGCGCTGTAAGAAACATAGGTTACAGGCTGGAGCGTACCCAGTTTAATCTTGAGAGAGGCAGCGCCTGCATCGATTCTTGCCGTATCGATCTTGTAATCGCGCAGGTCCATATTTACCGCAGCTGCCCCGATATCGAAATCAAGGTCCCAAACCATCTCCCGGTTTAGCTTGATATCGACGTAATTTTTCTTCACTCGCCGAACTTTGCTGTTTTTCTCAAGACTGATAGTGATCAAGGTTTTTTCATCTACCTTTTTTGTAGTCATTGAATAATCGCCGATATCCCCTTCTTTTTTGAAAGAAAGCATGTCTGAAGTCTCCCCGTCTACCTTGAATTTTCCTGCTGCAGCTTCCATCTTCAATACTGCTTTATGAGGGAGGGTATCCATGTCGACTGTGAGTATCTGTGTACTGTATGAAAAGCTCCTCGGGCTGTCATCTTTTTCCCAATAATCTTCATCAGACCAGCTCCAGTTGTGGTCGTGGAACGTAAAAAACCACCTGGGTTCTGTTATTCGGTTGAAGAAGATAAAGGTGAGGGCTATAAATGCGATGACCAGGATAAATTTAAACAGATCTTTGATCGGAAGAATCGAGATTCCCCAGAAGACTAAGATGAGTGGCCAGAGACGCCAGATGCTAACCCAATGGAAGTCGAGCCATCCGAAATTACTGAAGAGGAACATGAGCCCGATCGCAATGAGGATCAGCGCCCAAAAAAGATTGCGGAATTTCATAATGTATCTTTTTATTCATGTTTTTTCGGTGTTCTGCCATATGCATTGAAAAGAAGTGCAATCCCGATAACGATCAGGATAAGGGGCCAGAGATCACCAAAATCAATATTTGGGATAAACTGATCTGCCAGAAAAATGGCACCCAGCGTGATGAGAACAAGCCCTCCGATCAGGTTCCCTTTTTGCCGGGTTTCCTGGCTAGGCTTTTTTGGGGTTTCATTTGATTCCATAGGAGTTGAAGTTTTAGGTTGATAATTTTCCTTAGGTTCATCAGGAGTTACGATCCAAAGGATGATGTAAATCAGTACAGCACCACCGCCAACTAAAGTAAAGATTACGAATAGTAACCTTACCAGCAACGGATCGAGTTTAAAATAGCTGGCAAGCCCTGAAGCTACGCCACCAATTACTCTGTCGGAAGTGCTTCTGTAAAGTCGTCTTGGTTCCATTGTAGGAAAGATTTTAGTTTGAGGATCAAAAGTACAATGGAATGAAAATGGCGGCAATACCTCTCCGGTTAGAACCGGGATTCTCCCGATTAAGACAGGGATTCTATCGTTTAGCAAGTGTTTTTATTCCACTTCCATCTGCTGTTTCCTGGCATGAATCCTGCAGGAGATCGCAACACTGAATTCAAAAAGCAAGTAGAGGGGGATGGATACGATAAGCTGTGAAAAGATGTCGGGACTTGGTGTGATCACACCGGCAATAATCAGAATCGCTACCAGGGTGTGTTTCCGGTATTTTCTAAGGTAAGCAGGGGTGACAATTCCCGCTTTGGTCAGGAAGATCACAATGACAGGAAGTTCAAACAGCAATCCCATCAACAGGGTCAGCATGGTCACTGATCCTGTATAGGAAGAGAGGGCGATTTGGTTCCTGACCATGTCGCTGACCTGGTATCCCCCCAGGAAATTCACCATCAGCGGGACGACGATAAAATAGGAAAAGAGAACTCCTGTCAGGAATAGCAGCGAGATAATCACTACTCCCCCACGGGTATATTTCACCTCCACAGGCGAAAGGCCCGGCTTGACGAAACGCCAGAACTGCCAAACAACAAACGGCATCGCAACAATCAAGCCGGCAACCAGTGAGATCGTCATGTGGGACATGAACTGCCCGGCCAGGTTGATATTGATAATTTGAAATGAGGAGGGGTCGATACAGAGGGAAGGCATCGAAACCAGGTCGGCCAATCTACACAGTAACCGGTAAGTAATGAAGCTTTTCTCTTTGGGAGCAAGAAGAATATGGTCAAACAGGATCTCTTTGAACAGAAAGGCCACGATGCCGCAAACCGCAATGGCAACCACGCTCCAAATCAGTGTATTGCGGAGATCATCCAGGTGCTCCCAGAAGGTCATCTCATCGGCATTCTTTTGTTTAGTCATGGGGGGGATTGAAGTAATTGGTCATTGGTCATTAAGGTCATTAAGGGAAAAAGGATTCCCATGATCCGGTATCCGGCATCAGGTATCCGGTATCCGGTTTCAAAATTAAACATTTCGGGAAATTAATTTCTAACTTTACAGCCTCAAACTACTGCCATGGCAACTCTCATTGTTTATATGACATCCCACGGGTGTGCTGAAAAAGCAGCGGAGATGATCCGCGACCTGATGCCTGACGATGTGACATTGGTCAATTTAGAGAAATTTGAAACTCCTCCGTCGGAAAAGTTTGAAACCGTAATCATCGGCGGCTCGATCCGCATTGGGAATATTCAGAGGAAGATCCGGAAATTTTGTGAAAAGAACCTTGATATCCTCCTTACGAAGCGAACCGGTTTGTTTATCTGCTGCATGTTTGAAGGCGATACCGCTCTGGAGCAATTCAACTCCGCTTTCCCGGAAGTATTGAGGAAAAACTCAATCGCAACAGGGTTATTCGGTGGAGAACTGGAATTTGAAAAGATGAATGCCTTTGAGCGGATGATTATCAAACAGGTTGCCAACATTTCGGAAGATGTCTCCAAGTTCAATGAAAAGGCGGTCCGGGAGTTTGCCTGGAAGATTTCGGATGCCTGATGCCGGATACCGGATCAGGGGAATCCTTTTTCCCTTAATGACCTCATGACCTCATGACCTCATGACCTCATGACCTTCTTTTACTCCTGCGTACTCTCCAATAGCAGCTTGAGCGCATCCCACGAGATGGTACTGGTGAATTCCTGGACGGCTTCGGTGAGTTCAGCATCGTGACTGAGCAGTGCGTTTTTTAGCATAAACGCTTTGTAATCATGATTATTTGCACCGATGTATGTGGCCAAAACACATCCTGTAGCGCTCAATCCGCAAAGGAACACGGTGTTGATCCCTTTTGCTTGTAACAGGCTGTCGAGGTTGGTCTTATTAAACCCGTCGCCATAAGTTTTTATCACCATGGGGTCACTCTCTTCAACATGGAACACGGTATCAAAGGCAAAACCGTCGGAACCGGGTTTGGGTCCCCATTTCGGATCACTGTGGTAGACCCCGATCACCGGGAGGTTGTAATGACGGAAAAGCATCATGTACCAGTTAATGTACTGAGGCGCGTCTTTGATATCCTTTTCCGACATCATCGGCATGAATTGTTTTTGGACATCGATCAATAACAAAGCTGGTTTCATCTGCTCTTTTTCAGGTTTACCCTTCTCACTTTCCTGTGTAAACGCTGGGAGTACCAGGAGGGTGATCACAATCAGGCTAAGGAATTTTTTCATAAGGAAGAAAATTTTATTTTAAACAAGTTTAGGGGATTCCTCAGGAATAAAAAAAGAGATTAGTTCAAGCGGGAAATTTTCTCTGCAAGTGGATGAAAAGGATCTGTCAAACCTCATAAGTTACCGGGACAGAATTAGTTTCCTATTGACAGGTCCGGTATCGGTGATGATGGTCACAATGTAGGTCCCTGAAGCCAATACCGATAATCTGAGACGAACGTCCTTTGTCTCAATGAATTGCTCTGAAAATCTGACTCTGCCAAACAAATCTGTGATCCGTATTTCAGAGAAGAATGCCGATGATTCGATCTCAACAACCTCATTGGCGGGATTAGGCCTGACTACTATGTCAGGTTGCACCCGGGTTTCCGTCATCCCTTCAACGCAACCGATTTCATAAATAATATTGGATGGTACTTCGACAGAATCAGAGAAAAGGGCTGTGACATAATAATCTCCGGCGCATGGAATGTAGTCGGTATAAAAGGTGTCGATGACGGGATCAGAATTCCTTTTTACAAACTTTTTTTGTGTACCGTCATCCGTCCACCAATCATGGTAGTAAATATTGTATCCGAGCAATACGGTGCTATCAGAAGTATCTTGTATTCCATCAAAAAAAACAATTGCATTGACCCGGATTAAGAACAGGCCGGGATCAGAACCGGCAAGATTGGTCAGTTTATCCCAGGCAGAACCGTCATAGTACCATTCCAGGTCTTGTGATGCATAAGGCCCGTTTTCATCAAATCCAAGGTAGTTGGCTGAACCGGTACCTTCCCATTTAACCATGGCATAGAAAAGGCCACTGAATGGTACATCAGCGATCGGAACAGTAATCCAGTCATAACTTGGAGTATCGAACGGTGCAGAAGAACCGACCAGCGTCCTGCTTCCGTCGAAAATGTCAACGGTAAGCGAAGGCGACCCTCCCGGAAGATATCCCCACCAGAGGTCAACGGACTGGATTATACCGGTGATGGGGGGATCAATAGGAAATTCATTCCCTAACCAGCCAAAAAATCCTTCACTTAGTCTCCAGCCATTTTCAGCAGAACCGTCATCAAATAAAAACTCTACTAACTCAAAATCAGGATTACAGTTGGGGGGCTCCCAAATGAACCCCACGATACAGGTTGAGTCTGATAACGTACAATGGCCTCCTGCTTCGTAGGGTTCCAGGTTTTTAGGTCCATTCCGTTCATGTGTTATTTGGATGTTATCAAGGAACCATCCCGTGAACGAAGGGGAATAGCCACCTTGTGCAATAAACCGAATCCTGAAAACCTGATTCCCTACAGATGAGATGTTCAGCAAGACCGACTGCCAGGCGAAACTAGTTGTGTTTTGATAAGAACACAAGGTTCGGGTCATCGTGTCTGTCAGCAATTCAATCCTGAAATGTTCCAGCCCGGTCGGATTCACGTTCTCCAGCTTAAGATCAAATGAGAGGGAGATCTTGTCACACGTAAGTTGCGAAGCATCTAACCAAGGAGATTGAAGTGCGTAAATGTAATTCGTTTTGGAGGGTGTGCCAGTAAAAACAGCACAGGGTTCCGGATTCCCTTCTGTGGTCATGATAGTCCAGTTTCCCTGCATATAAGGGAAATTCCAGTCGTTGGTGTCGAAAGATGCCGATTCCCAGTTCTCAATGAAAGGGATTTGTTTAATGGTGTCAGGAGACTGGGCGAGCAGTGGGGTAGGAAAAAGCTCTGTCAGGATTAGTAATATGACTGAAAACGAAAAAAAAACAGCTTTCATTTATTTAGGAAATCTTAGGGACAAATATATGTTTATTTTTCCAATATGTCAAGAAAATAATACGACATCCCGACATACGA
>JAFGNY010000240.1 GCA_016926765.1 Bacteroidales bacterium
AAACTCAGAAAGCGTTCAACGTAAACCTGAATCAGGGAATTTATTTCCTGGTTGTCCGATCAGGTTCTGAAAAATCGATGCAGAAACTCTTCATCACACATTAAAGACTTGCATCTGAAATGACCGAAAAAGAGGATATCCAAAACCACCCGGGATCCTCTTTTTCGTTTAAATTTGTATTTTATAGGCAACCTTCGTGCCTGTTCAATTGTCTTTAGATTCAGCAGGTCAAACTTCCATGACGATGGTAATTTTTAAAACTAATTAGATCTTTTTGTTATGAAAAAACTTCTTCTCATTGTTTTTACTTTCTTCGCGACCATCCCCTTGTTCGCCCAGGTAGTTGAAAAAACCTTTTATTTCTCAGATTTCCAGATATCACAAAAAGGCACCTACCGGATGATCGTTTTCCCCGGCACCCAACTCAGCGGTTTGCCCGGAGAACCTGTGCTACCCTATCAGACAATTTCCCTGATTTTGCCACCGGAACAGATCGCTGCTTCCATTGAGGTCATCGGTGAAATGGAAAGGGAAATCCCGGGCACATACACCTTATTCCCGCAACAGCACGTCAGGCCGCTTTCTGAAGAAACATCAGGCAATTTTATCCGGAATGAGGCGATCTACAAGCAACAGGAAAATTACCCCGCCAGCCATGCAGGCCATCTGATCACGCAATTCATGAATGGCTACGGGATCGCTCTTTCCTCTTTCACTCCCGTTACCTACAATCCAGCAAAAGGAACGCTTGCCTATTATGGAAAAGTGATTGTCAGAATTCACACCTCCGCTGATCCGGCAGCCCTTAACGCATTGGATAATCTGAACACCTCTGCTACAACAAGAGAACGGCTGGTCTCCCTGGTCCAGAATCCGGAGATGGCCGAAAACTACCCGACAAAAGCTTCCCTGAAGACAGACTATCAGATCCTGATAATCACCACCAGTACCTTCAGTGACTCTTTTCAATCATTGATCGACATGTACCAGGCGCAGGGGATGACGGCTCAGGTTGTTACAACACAAGCCATCAGCAGCGCCATGACCGGACAGGATCTGCAGGAGAAGATTCGCAACTACATCATCCAGGAGTACCAAACCAACAGCGTTGAATTTATTTTACTGGGAGGCGACGTGGAACTGGTCCCTTACCGGGGCTTCTACTGTCAGGTTGAATCCTCCAGCCTCTACGAAGATGATAACATTCCCGCTGACCTCTATTACTCAGCTCTCGACGGAACATGGGATGACAATGGAAACCTCCGCTGGGGAGAACCCGGCGAAGATGATCTGCTCCCCGATATTGCTGTGACCAGGTTCCCTTTCAGCACAGAAACGGAATTGCAACATATGATCCATAAAAGTGTATTCTACCAGACCAGCCCCGTTGATGAGGAACGGCAGAATCCCTTTCTGGCAGGCGAGCATCTCTATTCTGATCCGATGACTTTCGGCAGTGATTACCTCGACCTTTTAATCGACGAACAAACTGCCAATGGCTATTATACCCATGGGATCCCCTCTTCCGAAAATACCATCACCACGCTTTACGATACACTGATCAGTTTGCCGAATAACATCTATCAATGGGATGTATCATTATTCCTGAACGAGATCAACGAGGGCAAATCATTCATCCACCATTGCGGCCATGCCAATGTGACCTACGTGGCAAGGCTGAATATCTGGGATATCAACAACCAGAACTTTTCCCAGGTGAACGGCGTTGACCACAACTATACACTGATGTACACACACGGGTGTTTGTGCGGTGCGTTCGATGAAAGTGACTGTATCGGAGAACGAATGGTCACCATCGACAACTTTCTGGTTGGAGGGGCTTTCAACTCCCGCTATGGCTGGTTCAATGAAGGGCAGACTGAAGGTCCTTCGGCACACCTGCACCGTGAATTCGTCAGTGCCCTCTACAACGATACGATAGCATACAAGCGGATCGGGGAGACTCACATGATGTCAAAGATAAAGACAGCTCCCTGGGTAACTGCTCCCGGGCAATGGGAACCGGGCGCACTGCGCTGGTGCTTCTACGATTGCAATGTATTTGGAGACCCTGCGATGGAAATCTGGACCGGTGATCCGACAACAGGAACAACCGAAGTTCAACGGGATAATTCCCTCAGGTTATACCCAAATCCTGCAGGAACTGTTACCACGCTGAGTTTGCCGGAACCCCTTACTTCCGATGCCGATCTTATCCTAACAAACATGCTTGGACAGACCATGATGCATTCCACTCTCAGCGCGCAGGAAGGGACAGCAAACATGTTCCGGCTTGACCTGACAGGATTGGGTCCAGGCCTTTATCACGTAACCATTGAAACAACGACGGGAATAAAAAGCACGAAACTGATCATCCGTTAATCCCTAACATTGTAATTTTTTTTACCTTTGTAAATTCCTTCAACCAATACGAATCAAATAAACCAAATCATGAAAAAAATTTCTCTCTTATTCTCGCTGATGCTTTTTGCTTTTTTCGGTCTTCAGGCTCAGCAGTACAACTATTCCGATTCATGGGGAAATGCAGGATTTAACCTGGTAGCATCAGAAACATCTGCTATTGAGGTTGTTTATTCTGTTCCGGTGTTTGCTCTCGAAGATCAGACGATCAACGGAGAAGCGATGAAAAACATCATGCTGCCCGGAAATTTTCTGTTCAATGATGCCGGCGCCCCAAACCTGCCTGGAACTGGACGTTATATCGCCATCCCGCAGGGTTCGGTCCCAACCGTCAGGATTGTCAGCCAACGAACGGAAGTAATTCACAATGTGAATATTCAACCCGCTCCTGTGATCCCTGCTGATAATGACAATAACCCTCTGGATTTTACTAAAAACATGGAAATCTACGGGAAAGATGCTCTTTACCCTGCATCGCCGGTAACCATTTCTGAAGTGACCCAGATCCGTGGAACTGATGCAGTCATCCTTGGTGTGACTCCTTTCCAATACAATCCAGTTACGAAGGATCTGATTGTTTACCGCGACATTCAGATTGCCATCGATTGCGAAGGCGGAACAGGAGTTTATGGAAATGACAGATTGCGTAGCCCTTACTGGGACGGACTGATGTCTGATGCCATCCTCAACTACTCTGTGTTGCCTGCGATTGATTATTCAGCACGGATCAATGAAAAACTGCAGAATCCTACCGAGGATGATGAGTGTGAATATATGATCATCACACCTACAGGCGATGATTTCATCAGTTGGGCTGACTCCATTGCCAAATTCAGAAATGAACAGGGTATCCTGACAAAAGTCTTCACCGTGGACGAGGTTGGCGGAAACACCACCACAGCCATTGAAGGATTCATCAACAATGCTTACAACACCTGGTCTACCCCCCCGGCTGCCTGCCTGATTTTAGGTGACTACGGCACCAATGGAGCCATCAACGTCATCGCTCCCATCTGGAATAACTACTGTGCATCCGATAACATTTATGCTGATGTCAACAGCGACCAGATGCCCGATGTGATCCTTGCCAGAATGACAGCAAACAACGATGCCCAGCTAACCACCTTTATCACTAAATTTTTAAGCTACGAAAGAAACCCCGAAACCGACACCGCATTTTATAACCACCCGATCACGGCCCTGGGATGGCAAACAGAACGTTGGTTCCAGATCTGTTCTGAAGTTGTTGGAGGGTATTTCCTTCATGTGAAAGGACGTCAGCCAACCCGTATCAATGCGCTTTACGGGGGAAATCCCAATGTGGACCCCTGGTCGACCGCTACCAACACCTCCACCGTTCTGAACTATTTCGGGCCGAACGGATTGGGGTACATCCCTGCAACACCTCAGGAACTTGGCGGCTTCACCGGAGGGACATCCACCCAGGTCACGAATGCTATCAATGCCGGATCCTTTGTTCTCCAGCACCGCGACCACGGCGCCGAAACCTTATGGGGAGAACCCTCATACAGCAACAACAACATCAATCAGCTTGATAACACACAGCTGATCCATATCTTCTCTATCAACTGCCTCACAGGAAAATACAACTGGGGCAGCGAATGCTTCACTGAAAAATTCCACCGTCATACCAAAAACGGATACAATTCCGGCGCATTGAGCGTAACCGGCGCTTCAGAGGTTTCCTACTCATTTGTGAATGATACTTACGTTTGGGGACTGATGGACAACCTGTGGCCCGATTTCATGCCGGCTATGACCTCCCAGGTGGAACACCGTGGACTTCTTCCCGCTTTTGGAAACGCAGCAGGGAAATATTTTCTGCAGCAATCCAGCTGGCCATACAACACAAACAACAAATCGGTTACCTACAATCTCTTCCATCACCACGGAGATGCTTTCTCCTGCCTCTATGATACAGTTCCTGCCGAGCTTGATGTTGATCACGATACAATTATAATGTACGGAAGCACTACATTTCCAGTTACTGCAACCGAATTTAGCATCATCGCCCTCAGTCTTAACGGCGAACTCCTGGCTACGGCTGAAGGTGAAGGCTCAACACCGGTTGTGATGACGATCCCCGTTCTGCCTCCGGGATCCCAGGTGAAAGTGGTTGTAACAATGAAAGATTATTTCCGCTATGAAGACCTTGTTCCGGTAGTCGCCGATATCCTGATCGCCAATTTCGAAGCCAGTGCAACACATGTTTGTGATGGAAATTTAATCAACTTCACAGACCTGTCAAGCGGAAATCCAACTGCCTGGGAATGGACCTTCGAAGGAGGGACACCTTCTTCCTCTACAGAACAACATCCGGGCAATATCGAATACACTGAAGCCGGTTCTTATACCGTCAGCCTGACCGTTACCAAAGGAACTGAGACTTCAACCGAAACGAAGACCGACTTTATCAATGTCTTCCATACTCCTACGGCCGATTTCGAAGCAGGCCCGCTCTGCGAAAAAACTTCCGTGAACTTCACTGACCTTTCCAATCCCAACGGTGGCACGATCACTGCCTGGGCCTGGGACTTCGGCGATCCGGCATCGGGTATCAACAACAACTCAACTCTGCAGAATCCAAGCCATATTTATGTTGATCCGGGTACCTATATCGTTACGCTGTACGTGGTCAACGACGGGACCTGTATCGACTCCCTGAAAATGGAAACTATCATCGAGGGCTTGCCACAACAGGCAGCCGCCCCGCAAGGCGATGCCATCATCTGTGAAGCCTCAACAGGCAATCTCTTTACAACGGATGGAACCCCGCTGGCTACTTCCTATGAATGGATCCTTGATCCATCCTCTGCAGGAACTATCATTGGGACAGGAACAGAGATTACTCTCGATGTTGCTGAGGGGTATACCGGCTCTGCCACCCTTAGGGTAAGAGGAATCAACGATTGCGGAAACGGCAGCGTATCCGATGCGCTGACACTGACGGTTCAGGAAATCCTTCCTGCTCCTGCTGCTGCACCGGCTGGTCCGGACACGGTAGACCTGAAAGAGGTAACCAGTTCCGACTTCACAGCAACCGAAGTAACCGGAGCTATTGGCTACACCTGGGTGATCGATCCTGAAAATGCCGGTGAACTCACTCCGGATGGCCTTCAGCTGACCGTTACCTGGGATCCTGATTTCAGGGGTGATGCCAACATCACCTATGCAGGGGTATCCGATGAATGTGAAGGATATTTCTCGCCAGCTAAAGTTGTTACCGTGAAGAATACCCTCGGTATCAATGAGTTCAATGCCTATAACGTATCCATTTACCCGAATCCGAATACCGGTAAATTCAATATTAAACTGAATACCGGCGAGCAGAGTGTCGTAAACATTAAAATCTTCAACCTGCTTGGTACTATGGTATATCATGAAGAGAATGTAAGTATCTTCAACGATCTGACCAAAACAATTGACCTCTCTTCCATTCCCAAAGGAATCTATCACCTGAAGGTGGAAGGCACACGGGGAACATCTATTCTCCGTGTGGTGATCGACCGGTAACCGGCTACATCAACCCTTTAACCGGTAAAGACGGGGCATACCCCGTCTTTACCGGTTTTTTTTTGCCCATTTCCAACTTTTTTCATTTCTTGTCGTCCCTATGACAAAACAAACCGAATTGAACAGGGCAGCGACCGACATTCACAGGGATCTTGTTGGCCTTTGTAAGAAAGGGGATCGCGTAGCCCAGTACCGGTTGTACAAACTTTACTCTCAGGCGATGTACAATATCTGTTTGCGCATGGTGTCCGATCAGGATGAAGCCCATGATCTCCTCCAGGAGTCCTTCATCAAGGCATTCAGTAAACTGAGATCCTTCAGGGGTGACTGCACCTTCGGGGTCTGGCTCAAACGGATCGTAATCAACCAGTGCATCTCCTACCTTCGCAAACGACCTCCTTTTCTGATCGGGATGGATGAAAACCAGGTTGCAGACATTCCGGATGAGCCGGTTGAGGATTCGGAGATCTCACCGGAGCTGATCCATGAATCAATCAGAGACCTGCCAGCAAGAGCCAGGGTGATTTTTAACCTGTTTTGCCTCGAGGGATACCGGCATAAAGAGATCGCAGAAATGCTGGGAATCACCGAGTCAACTTCCAAAACACAGTACCACAGAGCCAGGCTGATGATCCAGCAAAAGATTAAAGAGAAACTCTATGAAAAACAGACTGGAATCTTATATTGAAAGCAACAGGGATAGACTTGACCTCAGCGTTCCCGATGATGATGCTGTATGGAAAAAGATCTCCGGCACCCTCGATGCCAGGAAAAGACAGGCAGGATGGATATGGAAAGCTGCCGCTGTTTTGCTGGTCCTTCTCTCCGTTGGAAGCGTCTCTATCTACTCCGTGAACCGGGCTCTCCATCATCAACCTGCAGGGATCTCTCTCAACGATATTTCCAAAGAATTGGGCGCCGAAGAGATCCTGTTCCGCCAGGAAGTATACCGGAAAATGGACCAGGTGAAAAACAGCAACATAGATCCGACGCTTTCTGTCGACCTCTATAGAGAGTTACACCAGATTGATATTCAGTATGATGGTTATCTGGCCGACCTCCAGCAGTTGGGGGATAACCCAAAGGTGATCAGGGGGATGATCAGATGCTATGAACAAAAAATCAGAATTCTTGAACAAACAATCCGTGAAATTGAAAAAAGTGAACGCTATGACAACAAAACTGAACCTCAATAAAATGTATCTGCTTGCCATCATCGGAATCTTCCTGCTTCCTTTCGCTGGCTTCTCCATGAAGGAAACTGAAAAGACTATTACCAAAGAGGCAACTGTATCCCCGACAAGCCAGATCCGGTTTGAGAATAAACTGGGTCCGGTAAAAGTCGAAACATGGGACCATAACAGGGTAAAACTTGTAACCCGGGTGATCATCGATGGAAAAGAGGAGGATATTGTCAAGGTGATCGACCATATCTCTGATATCAACTTTTCTCCATCCTCTGGAGATATCACCGTGAACACGCAGTTCTACAAACAATATTCTGAAACATTCCCGGGAGAGATCAGGATCATGCTGAATAACGGGGATATCATCAAAGGCATTACAAAACTCAAGGTATCTTATACACTCACCCTCCCCCGAACAAACCCTCTTGCACTGATCAACAAGTATCATGACCTCTCACTGCCCGACCTTGAAGGAGATTTAACCCTAACCCTGTATGAAAGCGATGTAACGGCCGGGGAGGTTATGGGAAAGGCATTCATCAGAATGAAGTATTCGACGGGGACATTCGGATCGTTGCAGGAAACAAGCCTCAACCTCTATGAATCCAAAGCAAGGATCTCCAGTTTGAAAGGACTCTCTCTGACATCAAAGTATTCAGAACTTGCCCTGCAGGAGGCCGGCGAGATGATTCTCGATTGTTACGAGGATAAGATTACGGTTTCTTCTCACGGCAATGTAAAGATGAAAGCAAAGTACACTGAGTTTACCCTTGCTGATTTCAATGTGGGAACGTTCGATCTGTATGAATGTAAACTTGAGGCCGGAAAGACGGGAGAACTCTCCGGAAAGGCAAAATATTCAATCATCACCCTGAAATCGATAACGACTGTATCATTCCAGGAGGCCTATGAGGTGAAATTCTCAAGCACTCATGTCGGATCTCTTGAAGCAACATCCAAATACTCCATCTTCACAATACAGTCCCTTGACGGATCTGTCAGTTTTCCCTCCTCCTACGAAGATAAACTGGTAATTGACAAAATGGAATCCCAATTCTCGGGGATCTCCGTGAATTCAAAGTATACCGATCTTGATATCACATTCGAATCCGGATCAATTTTCCAGATTGATGCCGACCTGAAGTATACTGACCTCGATTTCCCTGAAACCTCATTCAGGGAGATCCGGTACCACAAAGACGGAAGCGATTTCTCGTACCAGGGAATCACGAAAGGAGCTGGTCAGGCCACTGCACCCATTGTGAAACTAATCATGTACGAAGGAAATGTGAAATTAAAATAGTTAGCTTACCTACATTCTTTTTTTGTATCTTTAGCCCTTAAAGAACAAAAAAGAATGTTTCTATGAATAATTCATTTCTTCGGCATCTGGCCGTTCAGTTGATCGCCATCTGCACCGTATTCTCCCCGGCAGTTTTCGCTCAGGAATTCAGTTATCCCGATGCTCTTTCCCCGGAGGGATTGACTATTCAAACCGCTTCAGAAAAAGGGATATCCATTGACTATTCCATCCCCCACATTGAGTTGGTGGATGTGCAAATCAAGGGAGAGGTCATGAAAAGCGTGACACTACCTGGTTCTTTCCTTTTCAACGAAGAGGGAGCCCCCGATCTTCCCGGCTATGGCCGTTATATTGCAATCCCTCAGGGAGCCACAGCCCGTCTCAACGTGATTAATCTCCAAACGGAGATCCTCCAGGGAGTGGAAGTCGCCCCGGCGCCACGTATCCCGAAAGATAATGAGGATGAGCCTCTTGTCTACCACAAAGACCGGAAAATCTATTCAAAAAACAGCTTCTACCCTCAGAATCCGGTAGCTCTCTCGGCACCCATGAAGCTTCGGGGAGTTGATGTTGTCATGCTGGGAATCACCCCATTCCAATACAATCCTGTAACCAAAGAGCTGGTGATTTACCGTGATTTCAAGGTGGAAATCGAATTCGAGGGTGGAAACGGCCACTTCGGGGAAGACCGGCTGCGAAGCCGTTTCTGGGATCCGATCCTGGAAGATGCCATTCTCAACTATGCCTCCCTGCCAGTGATCGATTACTCTGCCAGGAATCATGAACCTACCGACCTTCCAGGATGTGACTACCTGATCATTTGTCCGAATGGTACCGAGTTTCAGTCCTGGGCCGATTCAATCCGCCGCTTTCGTATCGCCGAAGGGATCTCCACCATGGTAAAAACCCTGAACGATATCGGCGGAAGTACCGCTACGGCAATCGAAAGTTATATCAACACCGCTTACAACTCCTGGACTCCCCCTCCGGCGGCAATCCTGCTCCTCGGAGACTATGGAACCAACACAAGCAGCACCATCATCGCCCCTATCTACAACAACTACTGCGCTTCCGATAATATTTACGGAGATGTGGATAACAACCAGCTCCCCGAAATCTGTATGGCACGAATAACTGCCAACAACAGTTCCCAACTGCAGGTCATGTGTTCCAAATTCCTGAGCTATGAACGAACTCCGCCCACCGCTGCGCTCTTCTACAACAAACCAATTACCGCTTTGGGATGGCAAACCGTTCGCTGGTTTCAGATCTGTTCAGAAACAGTGGGAGGCTTCTGGAAATATGAGCAGGGGAAAGATCCTACACGGATCAATGAGGTCTATATCGGAAATCCGGCTGTAGATCCCTGGTCAACCGCAACCAATACCAGTACAGTGCTCAATTACTTCGGTCCGAACGGAGAAAACTATATCCCAGCAACCCCTCAGGAGATGCCCTGCTGCTGGACCGGCGGGAATGCCACTGCCATTAACACAGCGCTCAATGCCGGCGCCTTCTGCCTGATGCACCGCGACCACGGAGGCGAGACAGGATGGGGAGAACCTGCCTATACCAGTTCAAATATCAATGGCCTCACCAATACCGGTAAGTTATCGTTTATCTTCTCCATCAACTGCCTCACGGGAAAATACAACTGGAGCAGTGAGTGTTTCGCCGAGAAATTTCACCGCTATACCTACAACGGAAGCAATGCCGGAGCATTAGGACTGATTGCCGCATCAGAGGTCTCCTACAGTTTTGTCAATGACACTTACGTGTGGGGGATGATGGATAATTTCTGGACCGATTTTATGCCTACCTACGGCACTACTCCAACTTCAAGGGGTTTCCGTCCCTGTTTCGGGAACGCCGCCGGAAAAATTTTCCTTTCACAATCCAACTGGCCTTACAACACAAGTAACAAAGAGGTGACCTATCACCTGTTTCATCATCACGGGGATGCCTTCACCGTGGTCTATTCAGAAGTCCCTCAAACCCTGACGGTAACCCACAACACAAGTATCCCTGAAGGAAGTACTTCCTTCACGGTTACCGCCAATTCCGGTTCGTTCATCTGCCTCTCATTTGAGGATGAGATTCTTGGAACGGCTACCGGCACCGGTTCTCCGGTCGCTATCACCATCCCCGGAACGCTTTCGGTGGGTGACGAGATGGTTGTGACCGTCACCAAACAAAACTATTTCAGATACAAAGCTTATGTACAGGTTATCTATCCTTCAGGCCCCGTTCCGGATTTCGAAGCCGACACCACGGAGATCTGTGCCGGAGATGGCGTCAACTTTACTGATCTGAGTACAAACAATCCTGTCTCCTGGAGCTGGACATTCCCCGGCGGAACGCCCGGAACCTCCACTGCCCAGAATCCTCAAAACATCGTCTACAACTCTCCGGGTAATTACAGTGTCACGCTGACTGTGGGCGACGGAACAAACTACAATTCACTTACAAAACCCAACTATATCCATGCAAGCGCTCCTGCCGGGACTCCCAATACACCCTCCGGAGATACCCTCCTGTGTGAAAACAATTCCAACTCCCTGTACACCATCTTCCCGGTCATAAATGCTACCTCATACTTGTGGACACTTGACCCCGACACGGCCGGCGCCACGACTCAGAATGATACCGCAGTCATCGTCGACTGGAGCAATACCTTCGTAGGTTATGCCAGCATCAGTGTACAGGCCGTCAATGGGTGCGGAGCCGGAACTTCCAGCCCGGTACTGCTGATTCATCTGCGTCCCTTCCCTGAAATCCCTGAAATGCCGGCAGGCCCGACAACCTTTTGCCAGGGAACGGATTCTTCCGTTTACACGGTTTCGCCGGCGCTTTATGCTGAAGGGTATGTCTGGAAACTGGAACCTGCTGAAGCCGGTTCGATTTCCGGAGATGGAACTACCGGGACCGCAACCTGGGATCCCCTCTTCTCGGGAACTGCCCAAATCTTTGTGAGAAGTGAAAATCAATGCAATGAATCCCCATGGTCCGATCCGTTGGATGTTTCCGTCATTGCCAATCCCGTTGTAGCGCTGGGGAACGATACATCCATCGTGGAGACAGAGACGCTCCTGCTGGATGCAGGGAATTCCGGTAGCACCTATCTCTGGAGTACCGGAGCCACCTCACAAACCATCACCGTTGCTTATCTTGGAAACCTCTCCGATACCTACTGGGCTCAGGTGACCACTGCAGGGTGTGCCTCAAGTGATACCATTGTGGTCTCATTCACCGATCCGGTAGGAACACCGGAGTCTTTTGGTGAAGCAACCCTTCTGGTTTCGCCAAATCCAAATAACGGACAGTTTACCGTCGACATTACTTCCGATCAGGATATTACACTCCGGATAGAAGTCGTCAGTACCCTAGGTTCCACCATCCTGCAAAGGGATGATATCCGTTTTACCGGGAACTATTCAACAACGTTAAAGATCCCGGATGCTCCAAACGGATTGTACACACTGAAGATCCATCTCAATGATCAGGTGATCACGAAAAAAATCATTGTCCGGAAGTAGGAGCCGGGTAAAATCTGTTCCTTCTTCCTGTAACTTTGTACCAGTATTTAATCCAACTTATGAAAAAACTGTCCTTTCTCCTTTTAGGAGGGTTTCTCCTTCATTTCGTGACGGTTGCCCAGCAACCCGACCGGCATCAGGCAGTAAATGATACCTCCACATATCCTTATTGGATTGAAATGATGCAAAATCCTGATGTCAACTTCTTTCAGGTGCAGCGTGCATTTGACCTCTACTGGGCCAACAGGCCGGTAACCCGTGGCAGCGGCTGGAAAGTGTTTAAACGCTGGGAATATATGATGCAAAGCCGTGTCTCTGCCGATGGCACACGGCCGGCGCCGGATGCCATATTGAATGCCTATGAAACCTTTCCCGATAACAATGAATCTATCTCCGGGAACTGGACCTCTTTAGGCCCCTCCGAAATTCCTGCACCGGGACCTCCGGGATACCTTGGCCTGGGTCGTCTGAATGTCATCGCATTTCATCCTACCAGCGCCAATACCCTTTTTGTCGGCTCTCCTTCAGGAGGGTTCTGGAAAACTACCGATGGCGGCCTCAACTGGGTGACCACCACCGACACATTACCTACGCTGGGTGTTTCAGCCATCGTGATCGATTACAGCAACACATCCAAGATCCTTATTGGCACCGGCGACCGGGATGCGGGCGACGCCCCGGGATTGGGTGTTTTTAAAAGCCTTGACGGGGGCCTGACCTGGTCCTCCT
>JAFGNY010000241.1 GCA_016926765.1 Bacteroidales bacterium
ACACATCAGAGCCTTTTACAAGGAGGAGTACCGGAAACTGAAAGAGATCCATTGCACCCCATCTTATAACAGCCTGACGTTACGATTGAACTATCTTTTTAAAGGGCCCGCGTTAGAGTGGTATATCAGGATCAAAATGAGACTTGAAGAGGATTTCAGGTTATACGATCAACTCCTCCCCAGGAAAGGCGCCATTCTCGATCTGGGTTGTGGGTATGGGTACATCACCTATATGTTGATGCTAACATCGGATGACCGGACACTCTTGGGCGTGGATTACGACCAGGAAAAGATCATCGTCGCTCAGAACGGATACCTGAAAAGCAACCGGACCCATTTCGTTCCCGGGGATGTTTCTGAGTACCCCATTACGCCTCAGGACGGCATTCTGCTGGGTGATGTATTGCATTACCTCTCGCCCGAGAAACAACATTTACTGGTTCAGTCCTGTATGCAAAACCTCAATAAAGGAGGCGTATTGTTGATCAGGGAAGGCATCAGGGAGTTGAAGGATCGCCACTGGAAAACCCGGTTATCGGAATTCTTTTCCACCCGAGTTGTTCAGTTTAACAAGACACAAGATGCGTCCAAAAGGCTTTGGTACATTTCGGCGGAAGATATACGAAAACAAGCTGAGGAAAACGACCTTATGTATGAAATGGCAGATTTCGGGAAGAGGAGTTCAAATGTTTTTCTGGTAGTTCGTAAGAATGCTTGAAATTCTCAAACTTCCATTCCACAAGCTGTTTAAACCGGCAGGCCACATGGGATGTCACCCGGTTATGAACAAATTCCCAGACGTTTCTCAACAGTGGGATCTTCGACCAGAACTGCCTGCCATAAAAGTTAAAGCTGGTCAGAAAAAAGAGCTGAGACATCTCCTGTTCACCCCTTTCGGGAATAGATGAGCGCACATAAAGGGAGAATATCCCAATCGGATATCCCCCGCTACACCGGTATAAAAAATAACGGGCATTGTCGGTATCCTGGGGAGAAGGAATCTGGTGAATCCGGATGGCCCTCATAACAAACAGTTTATAAAATCTGCCTGGCAACGTGATCACAATCGTCTCAATTTTTCCCTCCTGAAGGTTAACTCTGGCAATGTGGTTCGGCCAGCAGATCGAATCACCGTCCCATTTCATTAACTCATCAAAAAGATAGCTGGTTGGCGCTTCAATTCCGATCCGGTGGATGTTGATTAATCGGAACTGGTGCACATCAACCCCTATCCGTTGCAGGATACTTTTGCAGTAGAGTTCCCTCTCGTCATCCGAAACGAAACTGACAAGCGTATCGGCATCAGGTTTACGAAAGAAATAATGACGGATGTCGGAGAAGATCCCGGTAGTTCGGGTCAGCGGAAGTTCGTTCATGCCACGCAAGATCAGACAGGATTACAAAGATACGCTTTTAGGCTTGGTTTTAGTAAATTTGCCGTTCACCTGTAAATACTGACAATCCAATGCCAAGTAAAAGAAGCCGGCTGGTTGTTACTACATTCAAAATACGACGATTGATATCCCATGTTCTGAAAGGGAATTCACCGGATCTCTCCCCAAACGGGATTGAAGCGCTACGCCGGAAAACAGAGAAGACCGCCCGGATGTTCGGCAAACTCCCGAAAGGGATGATCATTCATCCCAACCCCTTGGAAAAAATATACGCTGAATGGATTTCGCTGCCAGAATCACCGGATGGGAAGGCGATTCTCTATTTTCATGGCGGAGGGTATGTAATCGGTTCGCCTCAGAGCCACCGGATCCATGTATCAAAAATAGTCAGTGGAACAGGTATCAGAGCGTTTCTCTTTGATTACCGCCTGGCACCCGAACATCCCTTCCCCGCCGCGCTGGACGATGCATTGAAGGTGTATGACCATCTATTATCCATTGGATTAAAGCCGTCCGACATCGTGTTCATGGGCGATTCCGCCGGCGGAGGGTTGTGCCTGGCAACTCTGGGAACGTTGAAGGATGCAGGGAAACCTCTTCCGTCAGGAGCTGTCGCCCTGTCGCCATGGACCGACCTCACCTGTTCCGCTCAATCCCTGAAAACCAATTTAAAAAAAGACCCCATGACATGGGAAGGCTCCTGCCTCGTCTTCAGTGAATATTACTGCGGAGGGCATGATCCTGTCAACCCAAAAATCTCCCCCTTGTTTGATGATCTGGACGGTTTACCTCCCCTGATGATTTTTGCTGGTGAAGATGAGGTTATGCGGGATGATGCCATTCGCTATGCAGAAAAAGCCACGCAATCGGGCACCGAAGTGTCGCTTACAGTTGGAGCGGGGATGTTCCACTGCTACCCTGTGATGTCACCATTGTTTCCGGAGGCAAAAAAAGCGATGGGAGAGATCTGTGGTTTCATTCGCAGGAGGTTAGACATGAAACGTGAAACATAAGAAGTGAGAAGTAAGATGAAGACATTGTGGGCATGGATAAACTAGTTATCATTGGCTCGGGGCTCGGGGGGCTCCTCACTGCCTTTCTTCTTAGCAAAGAGGGAATGAACGTTACCGTTCTGGAAAAGCACCGTAAAGCAGGTGGGTGCCTGCAAACCTTCAAACGCGACGTTTTTACCTTCGACACCGGCATGCACTATATCGGCAGCATGGAACCAGGGCAAGCCTTGTATAACTACTGGAGGTATTTCGGGCTGACAAATAAACTGAACCTGCTTCAAATGGACCCGGATGGTTTTGACCGGATCTCTTTCCAGGATAATCGAAAGCCAGAAACTGTGGCAGACTTTCCGCTCGCTCAGGGGTTGGATAACTTCCGCGAGCAGCTTCTCCCCTTCTTCCCTGATTACGACTCCATCCTGACAACCTACATCCGGAATCTGTGTGAGATCACACTGGCCCATCCGCTTTATAACCTTGGACTTCCTTCCGGAAAAATCGAAAGCCATTATCATTCCATCACAGCAAATTCTTATCTCTCCAATCTCCTGGCGGGTATCCGTCCCCGAGGTCTCGGGAACTCCGGTTCGCTTCGGCATCCGGCATCCGGCATCTCATTGATTAATGTCCTGGCTGGCAACAGCTTTCTCTACGCCGGCAATCCGGAAACTACTCCGTTAAGCCAATTCGGACTGATCAATCATTCCTTCATCTCTTCAGCCTGGAGGGTAGCCGGCGGAAGCCAACAGATCGCCGACATTCTGGTGGAAGGGATCCGGTCTCAGGGAGGCGAAGTCCTGTTAAAAAAGAAGGTTGAGTCGATCCGCAGAAACAGAGAACATTTCCGGATTGAAACAGCAGACGGTGATCATTATGAAGCTTCCGGAGTGATCTCCGATATCCATCCGGCTAACACCCTGAGGCTATTGGACGGGATCACGCTTCCGAAAGCCTACGGGCAGCGAATCCAAAACTTACATAACACGATCTCTGTATTTTCGGTATACCTGGGGTTGAAACCCGAATCCTTCCCTTTTCTGAATCACAATGTATACCACCACCTCAGACCAACTATCTGGACAGACCACGCTTCCCAGTATCTCTTCATGACTCCTCCTGAAAAAGATCAGGGCCATTTCGCCCAAACTGCTGTCATCATGGCTCCGATGGACTTCAATGAGGTAAGGAAGTGGGAAAACAGCGCTTCCGGAGCACGCGACAAATCCTATTTTGTCTTCAAGGCCAAACGGTCAAAGCAATTGCTGGATTTGGTTTACCAAAGACTTCCGGAGTTAAAGAATGCAATTTCCACCATCGACATCTCTACACCTCTCACCTGGCGCGATTATACCGGAACGCCTGAAGGGTCGATGTACGGCATCGTGAAAGACGCCAACAATGAACAAAAAACCACTATCTATCCTCGATCAAAGGTTCCGGGGCTCTATTTCACCGGTCAAAATACAAACCTGCATGGCGCATTGGGCGTCACCATCGGAGCCGTGATGACCTGCGGGGAGATCCTGGGGCTGCGGTATGTGATGGAGAGGATCAAAC
>JAFGNY010000034.1 GCA_016926765.1 Bacteroidales bacterium
ATTCTGCTATATGGGAATGCCGATCTGGAGCAGGAGCTGGCATTCATTGATTCGGCCTACCTGTCGAAGTACGAAAAGGGGACCAATCCGGTGACCATTGCCGATCAGCCTGCTTTTGCGTCGATGAAATCGGTTACGGCTTCGTATCCCGTGCTGGAAGGTGCAGCCACTGAGAACCAGACCTATCTCAACTACAGTTTCATTGCCGGTCACAATACAGACCAGAAGCTTACCTGGGGACTGGATATCCTGACGGATGTACTGGTAAATCAGGAGTCGGCCCCCCTTCGCCTGGCCCTTCAGGAGGCTGGTATTGGTCAGGATGTATATGCCAGTTCCAGTGCTTACATGCAGAATGTTGTGCAGATCACCGTCACCAATGCCAATCCTGGCGACCGGGAAGAGTTTCTTCGCATTGTGAATGAAACACTGGCCCGGGTAGCTGATGAGGGGGTAGACAAGGAAGAGGTTGAAGGGGTGCTGAACCGGATCGAATTTCAGCTGCGTGAGGGCGACAATGCCCAGAAAGGGCTCACCTATGGCTTTCAATCCCTTTCGGGGTGGTTCTTCGCGGATGATCCTTTCCTGACCCTCGAGTGGGAAAAGCCGCTTGCAGCGTTGAAAACGGGCATCACCGAAGGATACCTTGAACAGTTGATCCGCGACTATTTCCTCAACAATCCGCATGCCATTGAGCTGGTACTGGAGCCAAAACAGGGAATGGAAAATGAGACAGTAGCGGAGACAGTACAACTGCTGGCCGATTATAAAGCTACACTAAGTACAGAACAGATCGATGCTTTGGTTGCCCGGACCAATGAACTGATTGCCTACCAGGAGGAGGAAGATACGCCGGAAGCACTGGCCACTATCCCGTTGCTGGACCTCGCTGATATCAATCCTGATGCCGAATGGTATGGTGTAACGGCATCAGAGGTTGACGGGGTGCCTTTGCTTCACTGTGACCAGTTCACCAATGGAGTGATCTATATGAATCTGATGTTTGATCTGAGGAATATTCCCCTGGAGATGGTTCCATACGCCTCCCTTCTCTCCAATGTGATGAGTTTACTGAATACCGAAAACTACACTTACGGAGAGCTCAACAAGGCGCTCAATACCCATACCGGAATGTTCAATGTATCGCTCCCTTCATGGCTGGAAGAGCGCGATGACGACAAACTGATCCCCAAGATCGAGATCTCATCCAAATCGATGGGAGACAAGGTGGATAAAATGGTTGACCTGACGGGCGAGATTCTCAACCATACTCAATTCGGGGATACCGACCGGCTGAAGACCGTTCTGGAGAAGCACCAGGCTCAGCTGGATGCCAATGTAAAGCAAAACGGATATGGTTATGCCTCCCGGCGCCAGGCCTCCTATATCTCCAAACGCGGACTTTTCAGGGAGATGACAGGCGGATTGGATTATTACTGGTTTGTGACAGATCTGACACGGCGGTTTGACGACAACCCGCAGGAGGTAGCCGACGCATTGAAAAAAGTGGCATCTCTCTTGTTTACCAAAGGAAACCTGATGGTCTCCACTACCTGTGATGCAAAGCAGTTACCGCTCTTTACCCAGGGATTGTCGGTTTTTCTCGGTACTTTACCGGATGCACCGGCCTCCTGGCAAACCTGGAACCTGGAGCCTCGCATTGCCAATGAGGGGATCATGACCCCGTCGAAGGTGCAATATGTGGTGGAGGGTGCTGATTTCAAGGATCTTGGATACTCCTGGAATGGCCGGCTCCGCGTGCTCAGTCAGATTTTATCGACCGATTATCTGCAGACCCGGATCCGGGTGATGGGCGGTGCCTATGGGGGATGGAGTACCATCTCTCCTGATGGAATGACGGCCTTCAACTCCTACCGCGATCCCAACCTGAAAGAGACACTCGACAACTATGCCGGCATTCCCGGATACCTGAATGGTTTTCAGGCAGATGAGACAACAATGACACGCTATATTATCGGGACCATTGCCGGGTTGGATACTCCGCTCACGCCTTCGCAGAAGGGGGAACGGGCAATCAATTACTATTTCACCCGGGTAACCCGCGAACAGTTGCAGCAGGAGCGGCAGGAGGTGATCGGTACCAAAGCTGCCGATATGGTGGATCTTGCCGGGATGATGCAGGCTGTACTGGATGTAAAAGCATACTGCGTATACGGGAATGCTGAGAAGATCAAGCAGGAGAAATCGCTGTTCAACAACCTGATTACGCTGGACAAATAGGTTGTCCCTTGATGACTCATCGATGAATTGTGATGGGTCATCGATACGATTTGGAATGCCTGTCTGAAAATAGTATTTTTGGTTTTTCTCACAAAACCGGAATTAAATGCTTAAGCTCTCTTCGGCATCAAACAGGAAGGGGTGGAAATGGTTGCGGTGGACGCTACTCTTTCTCCTTGTATGGCTCATCGCCTTCTTTTTCCTGTTTGGGCCCGGACGAGTGCTTTTCCCTCGCTTGCTGATCTCATACTCCCATGTGACCGATCATGTCAATACTGTATATTACGCCGAAGATAATATCATGGCAGCGTTGGATATCCTGTGGATGGCATCCGCAGAGATGAACCTGAAGGGAGATTCAATCGATAGCCGGGTCGGTGAAACCAGCCCGGCATTTGCTCACAAAGGGGTGACCATCATCTTGTGTCCATCCGCCATTCAATATCCGCACCTGACCTGGAATTGTCCCATCAACCCGATCCTGTTTCACCGGATCGTCCTGGATCAGCAGAGTAGCGAGTCGGCAGGCTCTCTTTCCCGCACCTTGCAGCGTGAGCTGGAGCTGGTCAGGTGCAGCCGGCAAAACGGGAGGATTACCTGTTTGGCTGAGCACTCGGATCAGTGGTCAGCCTGGGTTTACATCTGCTTGTCGGGGTTACTCCTGCTGCTGGTTGTTTTTCCCGTTGTCCTGCTGGTGTGGCTGGCCAGGAAACTCCGCAAAGGGTAGCAGAGCATGGACAAATATGGATATACATTCATCTGTTTTCTGCTGTTCTGTTTGACCGGTTCTCCTGTCGGAGCTCAGCAACCAAGTATGTTTTTTTTTGGAAAGGTGGTTGACAGGGAAACCAGGCAGCCCGTCAGTTCCGTGAATATCCGGTTTACCGGCACCGAATCGGGCAGTTCAACCAATGATAAGGGGGAATTCTCCTTTTTTATAGATACAATTCCTGTATATATGATTGTCAGCCACCTGGGCTATGAAACCCAGCGCATATGGCTCGATAACACCTCTTCGTCGATCACGGTAATGCTGAGGCCACAGGCAGCCATGCTCAAAGAGGTGGAGATCAAAGCGGTGAATGAACCGCTTCCATTTTTTAAGGACCGGCACTATTCGGTGCTTGATTTTGAGGCCGACAGTAGTCGCATCTATCTGATAGTCTATCGGTACCGGCTGGCGCAATCGGAGCTGATCTGCATGAGTTATACCGGAGATACGCTTACCCGGTCGGGACCACTGGCCATCAGACCCAAAGAGTTGTTTCGCGATTGTATGGGGAATGTACATCTGCTGACAACCGATTCGGCCTATCAGATTTTCCGGAATTCGGAGCGGCTGATCCTGTTGTATCCCAATGAGATAAAGCGGTTTCGCTTATCACTTCAGGATTGTGTGGCTTCGGCAGGTGATCTGCTCTATTTTAAACAGATGAGCCGTGACGGGATGCAGGTCCAGTTTTTTGCGATCAACAGAAAGACCCGCAAGCGGCAGTACCTGACGGAATCGGTGGATGAAAA
>JAFGNY010000242.1 GCA_016926765.1 Bacteroidales bacterium
ACTTCATTTTCAGCATTCACACTGATATCCAAGCGAATCTCCTCCCTGGGAGAGAAATTAGTTTTTCCGGAGAGAAGGATGAGTGACTCTTTCCCGGAAGCCGGTTCCGGAGGAATACTCTCCCACAACGGTGTCAGAGGTGCTTCATTGCCGGGAAGTACTTCATCTTTGAAGGGATTAATGATCTTCAGGGGGATATAGGTATAGTCAGATGTACTGGTATTTCTCATGAAGTGAGTATAGACTTTCAGGAAACAAATCCCTGAGATGGTTTCTTCCGGGATGGTCAGGCATCCTTTTCCGGAAAAATTTTGCAACACGTATTTTCCGCCCGCGATTTTGTTTCCCTCGCCTGTGATCAGTTCGCAGTAGACGATACGGCTGAACACCTCCGGAACAGAATTCTCGGGATGGACCAGAGAAACGGCAAACCGGACGGATTCTCCCGAGATGTACATCGTCCTGTCGGTTAAAACCACTAACCGTTCCCGGGCCGCTTCAAGGGCAAGATCCTGCGATTTCAATCCCGGGGAAGCCAGTATCATTAAAAGCAGTATAAGAAAAAAGTATCTGTCTGTTCTTTTCATAGAACTATGGCCAAAAATCAGGTTTTACGGTTGTTCCTCCCTGAAGTCGGCAGTCGATGCAATAGCAGTTCAAGATTCTCAACATGCCGGTTTCATTATAATAATAGTAGATCGGGTATTCCCGGGGAAAATACTCTCTGAAGCCAAACCTCCCAAGGCTTGATTCAAAACACTGATCACTGAAGCTCAGGTCGATCCCTTCAACATCGTGGTAAAAATAGCGTTTTGACGATTCGGCGGCAGCATAAAAGTATCCAAGAACATCCTTATCGGGATTGCTCGTGTTCAATAAGTTCCCTTTGATGGCGAAGGGTTGTTTTTCGTAGAGTCCGCCCTGTTCATTGCTATTGATGCGGAGTTGCTCCCAGTAAGTGTAGGCTCCCTTACTCAGAGCAAGCTGGCGTACCAGGATGCTGTACATGATCCCAAGCCGGGAAGAGGTATGTCCGTCAATAGCCTGCAGTGGATACTGGTTGTATACATTTTGGGAGAGGCTCATCGTGGAGACGGTGAAAACATTCGGTACCAGCCTGGTAATCCAGCAGACCTTATTGGTAAAATCCGGGGGAACCACTTCATGATGGGTTCCGTCGTAATAGTACTCCAGGGGATGGGCTGCTTCGTATTCCCAGGTTTCGACAATGTCCCATTTGTAGTAGTGACTATAATCTCCCACGGCATTCAGGTCCACATAAAACTGCATGACTCTCGTTGTAACGGAGGGGTTGGGTGTAGGGATATCTTCCAGGTGGTAGTAGACGGAATCCACCGGAGGAGATGTAGACATTGTATCATACTCCGACACAAGTTCTTCTCCTTCCCGGGTCAGGACCCTGACTTTGTAAGCTATTCCGGCTGCGAGATATTCCTGGCTCATCCAAACGTCATAATGCCCCGGAAAAGATTCAACCAGGGGGAAGTTATGTCCCCTGTCATCGAGGATCTCCACCATGCAGCCTGATACCGGAATGGATTCGGGTGATTGGATAGGGGAAGAGAGGGAGACCTCAACTTCCTGCCATCCTTCGCTGTTGGTTACCCGCCCCGAAACAACATATTTATTTTCTGCATTGCTATCGATGATCGGATCATAGGGTTTGATGCAGGCAAACAGCAGCAGCATTCCCAGGATGGCCGGCAGGTGTTTAATCCGATGCATAATTACCTAATTTAAATAACAGAGTGACCATTGGTACAGGAACACTGATGACCGAATAAAGGTAACTCTTGATTTTTCCATTTTCCAGTGTAAAATAGACCGAATAGGGATTATCCCTTCCGGTGACATTATAAAGGTTAAAGATGATTGAGTAGTGCAGGAATTTATTTCGTTTCAGATTGGCTTCAATGGTGAGCGAGAGGTCAAGCCGGAAATAATCGGGGATGCGGTATTCGTTCCGGTTTGAATAGTCCACAAAGGGGATCCCGTTGATATAATAGACCGAGACAGGGTAAGTCACCGGCCGGCCGCTCTGATACGTAATCACTCCGGAAGCCGTCACCCTGCGGCTGAAATGGTAGTTAACCACGGTGTTCAGCACATGCGGGATATCGAAGTTCGCGGGATAGGCAAGGCCATTGTTGATCCGATCCCAGGGCTCGGGCCCATCCACTTTCACAATCGAACGAGAGAAGGTATAAGCCAGCCAGCCTTCCAGCCGCCTGCCGCTGCGGCGGAGCAGGAATTCAATTCCGTAGGCATTCTGGTTTCCGGGCAACAAGGCGGTTTCCACTAACGGATTGCCCAGAAAATCAGCCCCGTCAATGAATTCGGGATAATTGACTGTTCGTTTGTAATAGATTTCGAGAGAGGTTTCCCATCCCGGTTTTGGGAAGGTACGGAACACCCCGGCTGAGATTTGCCGGCTCCGGGCCGGAGGAATATGATAATCAGCCAGTTTCCACTGCGAGTTTGGAGAGAGGGCAATCGTATTGTTCAGGATAAAAAGGTTCTGGTGCATCTGGTTGAAGGAAACCTTCACGGTGCCGTTTGCATCCGTTCGCATATTGACGACGGCTCTGATATCCGGTTCAAAATCCCATTTGATTGCCTCTCCGTCATTGAAATAAAGGGTGTCCTGAATGTAACGCGGGTCTTTGGGTGCGCCGGGATAATAAGTATAGACTGTTTTTGGTCCGAGGGGGTTGTACAGGGTTAACCGGAACCCTGCCGAGATGTTCATCCAGGGCAGCACATCATAGGAATCGGATAAGTAAATAGCGCTTTCGATTCCCTGATCCTGACCCAGCGCGACAGGTAATCTCAGGGATTTGTCGCCATAAGGTTCAACGGTTCCACGGTCAAGCTTCAGAAAGGTAATTCCGGCGCCATACTGCAGCGTGTTTTTGGAAAAGAGATCTTGTGTAAAGTCAGCACTGAATCTGTAATCTCCAATCATATAGGCATGCTGGTAGGCGATGGTCGGTTCCTGCTGGTCAGTTGTGCTGAAGGCATATTGGGATCCGGAAAGTGAAAAATCAGCGCGGAGGGAGGAGTTGAAATAGTAACTGTAATTGACTGAAGCGCCGTTGGAGGAGTAGTGATATGAATTGATATCGGAAAGTTTAAACTTATCCTGGCTATGGTAGATGAAAAGGGATAACTTACTCTTTTTGAAATCGTAGTTAAAGGTGGCGGAGAAGTCGTTGAATCCGGCTTTGCTGGTTCGGATCACCGGATCATCAATCAGGCTGAGTACCCAGTCGGAATACAGGTAGCGGCCGCTGAGCAGAAAGGATCCTTTCTCTTTTTTAAGGGGACCTTCCACCGAAAGGTTAGCGGCTATCGGGCTGATGCTCCCGCGGGCGGTGAAATGTTTCCTGTTTCCCTGCCGGCCGATGATGTTGAAGACAGAGCTGAGCTGGCCTCCGAACATCGCAGGAATATATCCTTTGTATATAGAGAAATCTTTAACGATATCCGCGTTGATCGCCGGAAAGAAGCCAAAGAGGTGTGAGGTGTTGTAAATAGGTATCCTGTTGAGATAGAACGCATTCTGATCGTAATTTCCTCCACGGACATTGAGTCCGGCTGAACCTTCTCCCACCGAGACAATTCCCGGCAGCATCTCCGATACTTTCAGGATATCGCGTTCTCCCATCATCATAGGAATTTCCTTGATCGCTTTTGCTGAAATTTTTTCCAGCCCGGGATCTTTAAACCGGATATTCATTTGCCGGTCGCCATACACCACGACCTCTTTCATCTGGATCGCCGCTTTTTTCATCTCAACACTGAAATCCCCTTCCGAAAGAACTTCGAGGAAATATTTTGCCGTCTCCAATCCCATGTAGGCAAAAACGGCTGTATAGGTGCCGGGCTTCACCACCATGGTCAGGACGCCGTTCATATCGGTTGCTGTTCCCGTTTTGGTCTCCTCCAGAAATAGGGTAGCGCCAATCACGGCCTCTCCGGTCTGTTGTTCCGTGACACGGCCGCGGATCGTGACCCATGAATTTCTTCCGGTGATCCCTTTTTTTCCAACCTGAAGGGTTTGCAACACATCTGCCCTTCTGCCTATGAGATAGCGTTCTTCGCTCTGTGTCAGTACTTTATCATTTCCTGTGGATGTGTCTGATGAAACAAGCTGGGTTTTAAACCGGGGTAAGCTTTCTAAAAGCCGCTCTCCCGGAAGGATAACCAGTCCATCATTCCAAACGGAAACAGTGAGATTTGACCCCTGTAAAGCCATCTCAACGGCTGACAGCACGCTGATACTCTCTTCATCCATCGTCACCCGGATATCTTGAACCCAGGAGTCCTGATAATAAATCCTCTTCCCGGTTTGATGATACATTTCACTAGAGAATTCTGTGAAAGGTGTTTGGTTGAAGTGACATGAGACCAGGGTATCGGGACCTGCATCAGGTGAGGAAAAGCCAGTAAACAGCAAATGGAAGAGGAGCAGGATTTTCATTTTGTTACCCGGGGTTGCTGATCAGGTTGATCATTTTCGCCATCGTTTGATCTGAGGCTTTTCTAACTTTTATTTTATTTTTTCGCAGATAGCTTTTAATTTCCGGCCACTTGTCCCTGTCAAAGAGCTTGATCAGGTTCTTGTTGGTCCGGAAGGGCTGAAGTTCTCCATCCTTGAGGAGATAAGATTCTTTTACGGCACTGGAGAAGAAATAGCATGAAGATCCTACTGTGGCATCCTGGGCCAGGTCTTTTCGCCAGTGATAGAGAATTTTAACCGGCCCATCGCCCAGGACCTGGTAAAAACGAGCTCCCTGTCCCAGATCGAGAAGTTCGAAATGCCTGGAGCCGATCCGGAAGCGGCTAAGCCATGCTTTCGATACCTCGATAACCTTCACGGCACCCGATTTCTCCTGGTATTGCAGTAAAAGCTGCTGGTTGAACAGATCATAGTTCAGTTCGACTCCCTCGTAACACGTTCCTTTCAGGGTTACACTTCCTTCGATGAATTGAGGGGAGAGGAAGTATTGATCTCCTTTGGTTCCCTGGGGAAGAAAATAGGAATATTTTTTCCCATTGTAAAGAGTCTGATCAAGCCCATATACTTTGTCCAGCGTTGTTGCTGCATCCTGGGGAAACAGGATCACCGGAAATAAAAGGAAGAAAGCAGGAAAGTACACTACTAAGGAAAGTCTCATCCAGGATCGATTCTTAGAGATTTATCACGTTCGATATCTTGGCAGGTTCAACAGGTAAACAATAGAAGTCAAATCTACAAATAAACTTTGAAGAAATGTATTTAAAAGCAGAAATTTCGATGAACGCCTTGAGTCAAGAGCTCAACCAGGTTTAATGCATGTCCAGCCCATGCAGCATCCAGACCATATGCATAAGCGACTTCAAGATCTCCTCCAAATATTCGTTCACGGCTTTGACACTGCCGGGAAGAGTGAATATCAACGAGTTGGCTGCAATTCCGGCGATGCTTCTGCTGAGAAGCGCCTGGTGTTTTTCAGTGCCATATTTTGTACGGATCAGCTCCATGATGCCTGGAATCTCCTTATCCAGCATGGGTTTTACCACGTCGGGAGTGAAGTCTCGCGGCCCGATACCGGTACCTCCAGTAGTGAAAATAAAATCGGTTTCGGCTGTGATCGCTTCGCTGAGTGCAGCGCGGAGCTGTTGAGGATCGTCGGGAAGCAGGGTCATGTGAGACGTGAGACGTGAGACGTGAGATGTACTATAACTGGTGCCTTGTTGCTCATGGCTCATGCCTTGTGTCTCATGCCTCGTATAATGAGATCCCAACAATTCCGCAATCCTTGGACCCGACTTATCCTCATACTCCCCGCAAAAGGCCCTGTCAGAGAGAGTGATGATACGGGTTGAGAAGATTTTTGGTTGGTATAAGAGAGTTGTGTCAGGAGTCAAACTGCCGCTCGCCCGCTTGTCCGCTTGTCCGCTTGTCCGCCTGTCCACAACCCTGACAAAGATTCCCTCTTTTGGCATCACGCAGTTACCCAC
>JAFGNY010000243.1 GCA_016926765.1 Bacteroidales bacterium
CGCCTCTTCCCTGGCTTTCTCAGCGAAATCTTTTCCGTTTGATGCGTAAATAATTCCTCTGGAGGAGTTGACGATCAACCCGCAATCTTTCGTCAAACCATACCGGGCAACCTCTTCCAAACTTCCTCCCTGCGCGCCAACTCCGGGAATCAAGAGGAAATGATCGGGTATCAGGGTCCTGATCTCTTCGAGTTTTTCTGCTTTGGTGGCGCCCACAACGTACATCAGGTTTGATTCAGTACCCCAGGCAAGCGATTTGATGAGCACCTCCTCATAGAAGCGGAAATTGGTCTCTTTGGAAGTCAGCAGTTGAAAGTCGTCTGATCCTTTGTTCGAGGTCAGTGCAAGCAGGATCGCCCACTTGCCTTCAAATTCCAGGAATGGTTTCACCGAGTCTTCTCCCATATAGGGAGCAACGGTCACTGCATCAAAATCCAGTCCGGATGAGGCCGGATCAAACATGGCTTTCGCATATTGTTTTGACGTATTTCCGATATCTCCCCGTTTCGCATCTGCAATGGTAAATGCCTCTCCGGGATATACATTGTTTAGGTACTGAATCGTTTTCGTCAGACTGTTCCATCCCCTCACACCGTGACATTCGTAAAATGCCAGGTTCGGTTTGTAGGCTGCGGTGATGTCGATAGTGGCATCGATAATGGATTTGTTGAATTCGAAAATGGGATCCTCATTCTTAAGAAGATGGGGAGGGATCTTTGCCAGGTCGGTATCCAGCCCGATACAGAGAAAGGACTGCTTGCGGTGGATCAGAGAGATTAAATCACTTTTATTCATGATTTCTTCAATTTAAACTATAGAACACGGATATCACTGATGTTACTCATTTACACGGATAGATTAATCAGTGAATATCTTGTGACAATCTGTAAATCTGAGTTCAAAAATAAGAAAAATCAGGAGACAGCGGCTTTCAGTCTCTCCGCATTTTCCGCCAGTTGCAGGGCGTCAATCAGGGATTGAACATCCCCGTCAACGATCGCGCTCAGGTTGTACAGCGTCATGTTGATACGGTGATCGGTTACGCGGCTTTGGGGCCAATTGTAGGTTCGTATCTTCGCGGAGCGGTCTCCGGTGGATACCATCGTTTTACGCTTCTTTGAGATATCATCCAGGTATTTGCTGTATTCCAGTTCAAACAACCTGCTTCGGAGTACCTTCATTGCTTTGTCAAAGTTTTTCATCTGCGACTTCTCATCCTGGCAGGTTACGACGATTCCTGAAGGAATATGGGTTAACCGGATCGCAGAATAGGTTGTGTTGACCGACTGACCTCCCGGTCCTGAAGAACAGAAGGTGTCCTTCCGGATATCGGCTGGTTTGATCTCAACTTCGAATTCATCGGCTTCAGGCAGAACCGCGACAGTTGCCGCAGATGTATGCACCCGTCCCTGCGTTTCAGTATCGGGAACCCGTTGAACCCGGTGTACACCTGATTCGTATTTCAACTGACCGTAGGCGCCTTCGCCGATCACATTGAAAATGATCTCCTTGAATCCGCCGGCAGTCCCTTCGGTGAAATCAACCAGTTCGGTTTTCCATCTCCTGTTTTCACAATACCGGGAGTACATCCGGTAAAGATCCCCGGCAAACAGACTTGCTTCGTCCCCTCCGGTACCGGCCCGGATCTCAACCATCGCATTTTTTACATCCTGTGGATCGGAAGGGATCAGCATGAGCCGGATCTCCTCCTCCATATCAGATCGTTTCTCTGTCAGCATCTCCAACTCTTCTCTGGCCATCTCACGCATCTCGTCATCCTTTTCCGTAGCAAGCAGCTTCTTTGCGTGATCCATGTTGGCACAGATGTTCCGGTACACATGATACGCTTCAATGATAGGCGTAAGTTCTTTGAAATCACGGCTTAACTTGATATACCTTTTCATATCACCTGTGACCTTCGGATCGTTCATCTGCTCCGTCAACTCATCATACCGCTTCTTGATCGCCTCAAGTTTATCCAACATACTCTATCTACGATTAATTCGATTTTCGATTAATTCGATTTTCGATTTATTTTATACCCTCACACGCTCAGACTGCAACGGCCTGCAAAATTACAAAAAAAGGAGATCAGTTATCAGGTTCACTGATTCGCGGGCATGAAGACTTTGCATTGTTGCAGAAAGGCTGCCGCTAAAGGTCCCGACAAGGGATTTGCTGCCTCCATCCGCTCGGGATGCCACTGCACTGCCAGGAGAAAAGGGTGTTTGCTGAGATCGGCCAGTTCGACCCCTTCAATCAGATGATCAGGGCTATATGCATTCGCCTTCAGGTCAGGAGCAAGTATCAGGATTGCCTGATGGTGGTTGGTAGTAACCAGAGCCGAATCGCAGTTACAGAGACGGTGCAGGAAGGAGTTGTGTTCTACATAGACCATGTGAAAGCAGGTCAGGTAATCGTCACACCGGTGCGGGATGGGGGATTGAATATCCTGTGGAATATCAATGATGAGTTCGCCGCCGAAGACCACATTGAGAAGTTGTTCACCCCGGCAAACGCCGAAAACAGGCATATTGATCTCCAGCGCTTTGTAAATCAGGTTGATTTCCAGGGTATCCCTGTATAAGTCAAAGGTCTCGCACCGCGCGGTATCATTTTCCCTGTCATAGATCCCCGGATAAATGTCGTCTCCTCCGGTAAGCAACAAGCCATTGCATTGGTCAAGAACGGTGAAAGCCGAATCGAACGGAAGGGTGTAAAGGTTTACGTATCTGACGGTTGAGTCAGCCCGTTTCAGCCAGTTGATGTAATTGTCTGATGCCTTTGATATGGCGATGACCGGAGGGGGCAACATCCGCTGACAGGCAGTGAACGTCATTAAAAGGACCAGCAATCCAGCGCCTGACAGACGATTAATGAGCAGTCTCATTGGAAGATGCTTGTGAGATTAATTTTTAAAAGGATCAGCTCGCGGAGGTTGTGGTGATGGCTTGACACTCGTTTCAACACCCCGGATAAAGTATTTTGTTTTTCCACGCCACGGAAAGACCATGTACCTTTTGATGTACCTTAAGTTCACCCGTTCGCCCGATAGGGATACTTTTTCCAGAAGGTTCACGATGGAGTCGCTATGGGGTTCAACTGAAAAATCAAATGTTCCGGCAAGGGGGCTCACATTTTTCAACGCTCCGAACGAAGCCAGATCCAGTTGTCCTTCATAGGTTTTCCAAATCACTCCCCGTTTGCTTATTCGCAGGACAGTTCCGGCGCGAACCCCTTCGTCATAGATACCCCAGTAAAGGAAACTGAAAATCCCGAATGCGATGGCAAGCAGGATGATCAGCGTGAATATCAATGCTTTCTTCATAAGTCTTGTTGGATTAA
>JAFGNY010000244.1 GCA_016926765.1 Bacteroidales bacterium
TCCCGGGAGCAATCAATCTTCCCTTGTTTTCTGATACGGAACGTGAAGAGGTGGGAACACTGTATGTCCAGTCGGGGCGCGGCCATGCCATTCTCCGTGGATTGGATTTTATCCTTCCGAAAACCGGAAAGCTGTTGCGAACACTAAGGAGACAGACCCACGAAAAACACCTTCGAATGTACTGCTGGCGTGGTGGAATGCGGAGCATGAACATGGCATGGATGCTTGAAACAAATGGGTATCAGGTCTCACTTCTTCATGGAGGGTATAAGGCTTATCGAAGATATATCCGGTCCATGCTCGATGAACAGGCAAAGGTAGTGGTTCTTGGTGGCTTCACCGGAAGCGGAAAAACAGAGATCCTCACTGCCTTGTCATCGGCAGGAGAACAGGTGATCGATCTGGAAAAGCTTGCATCTCATAAGGGATCGGCCTTCGGGGGAATTGGATTACCGGATCAGCCCACGAATGAGCAATTTGAGAACAACCTTTTTGAGGTTTGGAAAAATCTTGACAAACAACGTTATATCTGGATTGAAGATGAAAGCAGAATGATTGGGCATGTCACCCTCCCTGATCCTCTTGTCAGAAAGATCCAGGAAGCTCCATTGATCATCCTGGAGGTGCCGAAAGAGATACGTGTGCGGCGGCTGGTAAGGGAATATGCTGGCATCAGCGACCGTTTGTTAGGCGAAGCGGTGATGAAGATTGAAGGGCGCCTTGGAAAGCCCAGGGTCAAAGAGGCTTTGACCCTGATCCGGCAGAAAGATTATGCTGCAGTGGCTGATCAGGTCCTCTCTTATTATGATGAAACCTATTCATTCTCCATACAACGGCGTCAGAGCCAATCCCGGTATCCCTTTCCTGTTTTCAGGTTTGATGCCCAGGAGGTTGCTGCCGGATTAACGGAATTTGCGAATAAACAGCTCAAAAATGGATCCTATCTACCTGGATTATAATGCCACAACACCTTTGGATCCATTGGTATCCTCTGCGATGAAGCCATTTCTCGATGGACTTTTCGGGAATCCCTCAAGCATACATGAATACGGAAGGATAGCGGCTCAGGCAGTGGTTCAGGCCAGAAATCAGGTAGCTTCCATGCTTCACTGTCATCCCGATGAGATTGTTTTCACAGGGGGAGGTACGGAGTCCAACAATTATGCTATCAAAGGAGCAGCCTTCGCGGGAAAGAACCGGGGGAACCATCTGATCGTCTCTGCTGTGGAGCATCCTGCTGTTGCTGAGGTTTGCAGATACCTGGAGGGAGAAGGTTTTGAGATCACCACGGTAGGTGTTGACGCCTTCGGGATTGTGGATCCGGAGGAGATCCGACGGGTCATTCGTAACGGGACAATCCTGATTTCAGTCATGCATGCGAACAATGAAACCGGATCCATTCAGCCAATTGCCGCGATCAGCCGTATTGCCCGTGAATCCGGAGTGCTTTTTCATACTGATGCAGCGCAGAGCATTGGAAAAATACCTGTGGATGTTGATGATCTTGGAGTAGACCTGTTATCCGTTGCCGGACATAAACTCTATGCCCCCAAAGGGATAGGAGCTCTTTACATCCGGCGAGGGGTCAGACTGACAACGTTACTTCACGGAGCCGACCACGAAACAAACCGCAGGGCGGGAACTGAAAATGTACTTGGAATCGTAGGCCTGGGGAGAGCTGCGGAGATCGTGGCCAGTGAGCAGTTGGCAGTTTGCAGTGAACTCCACGGCACCACGGCACCACGGCACCACAGTGATCTGATGCTTCTCCGGGATTTGTTACAATACGGCATCCGGGAAGCCATTCCTGAAGTTCGGCTGAACGGTCATCCTGATCTCCGGCTGCCAAATACCTTGAGTCTGGGTTTCCCCGGAGTGGAAGCCAACCTTCTGCTGCAGGCAATGCCTGAGATTGCCGCTTCAGCAGGAGCAGCGTGTCATTCGGGTGAAAAGGGCGCTTCCGGCGTGCTTGTCGCCATGAAGGTACCCGTTGAGTACGCAATGGGCACGATCCGCTTTTCCGTCGGTCGGATGACCACTGAGGAGGAGATACTACGAGCGGTGCCAATCATTGTGAAGGCTTACGAGAGTATGACCCCTCCCCGGCCCTCCCCTTTAAGGGGAGGGAGAAGGTCCCTATCCGATAGCTTACCAGACCGGACTCCTGGATCCAGGATCCAAGATTCAATCATCCAGTCATTCAGTCATCCGGTAATCCAGTCATCCGGTGATCTATCAGCCAGCATTCGCCTCACCGAATACACCCACTCTTTGGGCTGTGCCTGCAAAATCCGGCCTCAATTGTTGGAAGAACTATTAAAACAGCTCCCCTCAATTACCGATCCAAAAGTGCTGATAGGACACGAAACCTCAGAGGATGCAGCTGTCTACCTCCTGAATGAAACTCAGGCGTTGATACAAACCGTTGATGTGATCCCTCCTATGGTAGATGATCCATATAGCTATGGCGCTATTGCTGCAGCAAATGCCATCAGTGATATCTATGCGATGGGAGCGAAACCGATCTATGCCCTGACTATTGTTGGATTCCCTGATACCCGATTGCCCATGGGTGTTCTTCAGGAGGTTCTGAGAGGAGTGTCTGATAAAGCAGCGGAAGCGGGAATCCAGATCGTTGGAGGGCATAGCATTGAACTGACAGAACCATTGATCGGGCTATCAGTCACCGGGGTGGCAGAACCCGAAAGGGTGATCCGTAACCGCGGCGCGAAACCCGGAGACAGGTTGATCCTTACCAAACCGATTGGAACAGGAATCCTCACAACGGCTCTGAAACGCGGATTTCTCGGGCAAGAGGAAACCCGGAAATTGATTGCGTGTATGTCGGATCTGAACCGGCAAGCGGCAGAGGTCATGGAGCGGTTCACAATACATAGTTGCACGGATGTGACTGGTTTTGGTCTGCTGGGGCATCTGCGCGAGATGGTTACAGGGGAGAAGGTGAATGCCAGGATCAACCCGATGACTATCCCGGTACTGGCAGGTGCGGAGGAGATGGCTGCTCAGGGAATCATCCCGGGTGGCACAAAAAACAACCTGGAATATGTGGAAGCTGATGTAATTTGGGGAGCCGGGATCTCAGATCTTGAAAAGCTGTTGTTGTGTGATGCCCAAACTTCGGGAGGCCTGTTGATAGCAGTCCCGGCTGAAGAGGCAGAAGCATTGCTCTCCACACTGAACGAATCAGGGGTGGAGCAGGCAAGCCTGATTGGCGACTTTATCCCCGGAGAGGGGAAACTAATCATCCTAAAAGAGAGATTGTGAACGGAACAAAAAGGATGCGCTACGCCACCTTCTCCATGCTCTATTTTGCACAGGGATCGATCCTGGGATATTTTACCGCCCTCAATGCCATCTATCTTCGCTCCTTTGGAATTTCCATGAGTCATATCGGCATTTTTTCTGCCGTGGCCCTGATGCCGTTGATCCTGAAAATTTTCCTGGGAATGCTGAGCGACCGGATTAATCTTTTCGGACTGGGTTTCCGGAAACCCTATATCATTCTTGGATTGCTGATTCAGGCAGGAGGCCAGCTGGTATTCCCGCTGATCAATCCTGCAGAGTCATTCGTTCTGCTGACGATGGTTGCTTTTTTATCACTTACAGGGATGGCAATGTACGACACCTGTACCGACGGATTTGCTCTCGATACAACTCCCGAAGAGGATGAGGGGACGGTTCAGGGCATCATGGTGGCCGGACGTGCACTAGGCATCGTCCTGATCTCGGCCACAGTTGGCCTGCTCTCGGAACTAGCCAACTGGGACGCGGTCTTTATCTCTCTTGCAGTAATGACCCTGATCCCTGTCCCAATGGTATTGATCCTGAAAGAACCATCGCGCCCGCCCGGCCGAACATTTGAATGGGCAGCTTTCCGTGCTTTCGGAAAAAAGCCGATCGTGGCCCTGGGGTTGCTGGGCGTTTTGGGCTTCATCGTTGCCAGCGGAACGAATCAGCTCATCAATCCTTTTCTTCAGGAAACGTTTGGGATCTCTTATATGATGGCTGGGTTTTATGCGGCTGTCTGGGGACTCGGCGTGATTATGGGCGGTCTCTCCGGCGGCAAACTCACTGATAAAATCGGACATCCCCGGTCAGTTAAAGGGGCTGTCATCGCTGCCATGATGACGGTTTTTCTCATAGCTTTCATCTCGAATCCACTCCTTGCATGGCCACTGATATTTCTCTTTGGCCTTTCTTACGGGTATTTCGAAACAGTCTATTTTGCTGCTTCTATGGGAAAGACGGACATGCGGATTGCGGCATCCATGTTTGCTATCCTGATGGCTGTTGCCAATATCGGGTCGGGTATCGGTTTGGCCGGAGGAGGATTCCTGAGCGATGAAATCGGATACCAGTGGACATTTATCCTGTTTTCCTTACTGAATCTGCTGGCACTGCCATTGCTGAGGGTGATCTTCGGGAGACAAGCGGACAAGCGGACTACCGGACGAGCGGACAAGTGAACAGTTGATTAACTGATAAACAGGCTTCGGGAGGAGAAGTCGGGATCGGAGGTGAGGTTGACTCCCAGCTTTCTCAGTCCGGCTTCGTCACCCGGAGTAGGGATATGTGTGAGGTGAACTTCACAATCTCTCAGCTCTTCCAGGCACTCCACAGCCATTCGGGCAGGCGGGTTGGAGATGGCGCTGACGGTTAGCGCAATCAGGGTCTCTTCCATATCGAGGCTGACCTCTCTTCCATGCAGAACCTCTTTTTTAAGAAAGGAGATGGAATTGATCACATTCTCAGGAATCAGGTGAAGGTGATCAGGGATTCCTGTCAGGTGTTTGGTCGCGTTCAGCAACAGACTGGAAGCGGCATGCAGCAAGGGAGAATTCTGGCCGGTGATGATCGTTCCATCAGGTAATTCGAGCGCGGCTCCACAAAAGATCCCTTCATTACCCTTCCCTCTCTGTTCCGCTGTTTTCGCTGCTTCCCTGGCGGGGATGACTACCAATCTGTCTTCGGGCTTCCCATTAACCTTTTGCATGATCAGCTCGGCGCGTTCAAGGATCTCTTTATCTACGAAGCCCATCGCATATTCAACTGCACAGCGAAAATACCTGCGAATGATCTCCTGATGGGAAGCCTCCTCTACTACGGCATCATCCGTGATACCAAATCCAACCCGGTTGACTCCCATATCCGTAGGCGATTGATAAAACGATTCTTCCCGGGTAATTTTTTCAATGATCTTTTTCAACAGCGGGAAGGCTTCGATATCGCGGTTATAGTTTACAGCCGTTTCATGATAGGCTTTCAAGTGATGTGAATCAATCAGGTTTACATCTTTCAGGTCGACCGTAGCTGCTTCATAGGCAATGTTGACCTTCTTGCTGAGCGGGAGGTTCCAGATGGGGAAAGTCTCGAATTTAGCATATCCTACTTTGGTCCCCCTCCTATATTCGTGATAGAGTTGTCCCAGGCAGGTACCGAGTTTGCCGCTCCCGGGACCCGGGCCAGTAACGATGACAATCGGTTTGTCGGTAGTGATGTACTCGTTTACCCCGTAACCTGCATCACTCACAATCAGGTCAATATCAGTTGGATACCCTTTTGTAAACTGATGGGTATAGACCTTCACCCCCCTTCGCTCCAGCTTGTTCTTGAACGCCCGGGCCGATGGCTGGCCTGTATACCGTGTGATGACGATCGCATTCACATCAATGCCCCACTCCTTGAAATCATCAATGGTTTTAAGTGCATCGGTATCGTATGTGATCCCGAAGTCGGCCCGCATCTTTTTCCGCTCAATATCTCCGGCATAAATACAGAGGATCACATTTATTTTATCTTTCAACCTCTGGAGAAGCCGCATTTTGACGTTGGGATCAAATCCGGGAAGTACCCTTGCAGCATGGAAATCATATAGTAGTTTTCCGCCAAATTCAAGGTATAGTTTTCCCTGAAACCGCTCCACTCTTTTCAGGATCTCTGCCGATTGCTCCTGCAGGTATTTTTCATTGTCGAAACCAGTCTTCTCTGCCATCGTTGTTGGATAAGAGAGTCAAAAATAAACTATTTCGGGGAATAGAGAATTCAATTGTTCGATGTACTTTTGCAGCAGGGGGTATTAGCTCAGCTGGCCAGAGCGCTGCGTTCGCAATGCAGAGGTCACCGGTTCGACTCCGGTATACTCCACGA
>JAFGNY010000245.1 GCA_016926765.1 Bacteroidales bacterium
GAGTTTAAGCTCACTGATGAGCAAAAATTGGAATTGGCAAAGGTTGTATTCACCCCACATGAATTCCTCAAGAGTCCAGACGTGAAATATTACCCGGAAACCGTGGGTAAGTTTTTCACAACGCCAATCTATGAAAAAATGACAGGGAACATCTACCTGGGATACTCATACAGCGAAGGGATCGTATTCGAGGGGAATCGTGTCGGTATCGACAAACTGAAGGTATTGGAGGACACGGAGCCCTACAAGAAATTATTCGTTGAAAGGGTTCTGAAAGTCACCCAACAAAACGGGATCGAGATCACTACCGAAAACACAAGGTTCAAAATGGGCATTTGTCTTGTAAGTGTTGCTCCAGAAACGACGGATGAGACATATGCCGGTTTGGTGGCGGAAATGTATATAAACGACACCGAAACCAAGAGAACCCTTTTCAGGCGGTTCTATGCCGGAAAAAGAGATGGCCTGGAACTGGCCATGGAAGACGCTGGATTACAGATCGTATTGACCCTGAAAGCGTTGAAAAAACATGATGAAGGAAAAAACTGAAAGCATTCTGCACAAACAAATCGGGATCTCGCTGAGCCCAATCAAGGAGTATATAGAAGATACAGAAGTAACGGACATAATCATTTTCGGATACAAAAAGGTTTGCATCAAAAAACGTGGTGAAAAACTTTTTAAAACGGATATTCAATGGGCCAGCCGGGAAAGCCTCAGAACCGCAGCCAATCAGATCGCGCGAAACATAAAGCGACCATTGGATGCAGAGAGGCCCATTGTTGATGCCAGGTTACCGGATAACTCCCGGGTCAATATCGTTATTGATCCGGTTTATGGTGATGGGGCCTATATCGCCATTCGGAAATTCCCGGAAAAGGTTTTCAAGTTCGAAGACCTGCGTGGATTCGGGACCATCGATGACACAGGAATAACGATATTGAGGAATCTGGTCTACCTGGGGAAGAACATCATAATCTCCGGAGGTACCGGTTCCGGTAAAACGACTCTGCTGAATGCAGCGGCATCAATCATTCCCAAAGATCAGATCATTGTAACGATCGAGGATGCAAGGGAGATCGTAATAGATCAGCCCTATTGGGCAGCCCTGGAAGCCAAGAAGAAAATCTATGCAGACCAGAATGAGGTCACCCTCTCTGATCTGGTCAAGACAAGTCTAAGGATGTCGCCATCCTGGATCATAGTAGGCGAGGTGCGTGGAAACGAAGTGCAGGACCTATTACGGGCCTTCAACACAGGACACTCGGGAATCGGGACGGTCCACGCGAATACTGCCAAAGATTCATTGGGGGCCCTGCAACGACTGTTGATCAAGGCCACCAACACATCGATGCGGGCAGCAAAAGAAGAAATAGCAGCAGCCGTGGATATCATAGTGCAGGTGAGCCGGCTCCGGGACGAGACAAGAAAGGTGATGGAAATACTGGAAATTAATGGAACGGATGAAGATGGTAATTACCTGACCAAATCGATTTATGGGTACACCATAAGCGGGATCGACAGGGAAGGTAAGATAATCGGCAACCACCAGTTGAGAGAAGTACCCAATTTCCTCGAAGAGATGAAGGAGAAGGCTCTTGAAATACCTGCGATTTGGTGAGCAGAAAAAGAGAGATTGGTACCAATTGTACCGGGAGTATGTCCTCAGCAACATCAAGATTAAAACAATCAAGTATGAACCGGTGTTCCTGATTATATGGGCCATTGGAATGGCGGTCTTTGTGGTAGGAGGGACTTTTCTGTTGCGGGGCTTCTGGACCGGAGGATTAATCTTGCTGGCCGGGATAGTGATCATAATTTCTCTAATCAGAATAGGCCGGCAGTATGGGGTGTCAATGGATGAAGAAGTCAACGATGAAGATGCGATTGAGGCACCAGAAGAAAACCGGAGCCCCGTGGAACAAAACACAATCACAATTAATCAAGAGAACCTGGAGATGATGGGAAACATTGGGATCGATGTAAGTGACCCCATGAAAATCAATCAGTACATTCGCTATTTAATAACAGGTCAAACGAATAAAGGAGGCATAGAAGATGCTTAGAAAGGCGAAGGATTTATTGTACCTGGCAGCCGTGACGGGGTTGGTATTTTTCTCGACCAATTGCAGCCTGGTGCAGAAGGTGAAAGCCAAACAAGGAGCCGGGATTTTCTATTTCAATGTGTTCGTCCTCGTAATTCTTGTCGGTGGCTTCGCCTATTGGATGTACAAGCGGAAAGGAGGAGATGACGAATGAAAAAATGGAAATATTTACTTCTCTTTCTTTTTATCACCGGCACAATGGTACTGCCCCAGGCGAGGCGGTTGGATTTCAGCCAGGCCGTAGGCGATGTACGGACGATCGGGGGCCAAATCGCGGGGATACTGGGAGGCCTTATCGGGCTATTAGGGTTTGGTCGGGCTGCCTATATGTTTGCCACTGGGGGAGACCGAGCGGTCCAGTCTTTACTGATGGGAATCATTGGATTCACGATCGGCCAGTTTGCCGTGACCATGTTGTAAAACGGGAAGACAATGGAACTAAAGGAAAACCCCATATTCCGGAACATACAATTTCAGCCCCGGATATGGGGTCTTTCCTATGTTCATCTTTTTGGCTCCCTCGGCGGGGTATTTGTCAGCCTGATGTTTTTCAAAAGTTTCGGGATTCTGGTGGGACTTGTTATCGCTGTGATATTAGGTGGGGTGGCATATTGCTATTTCTATTGGGTAGATAATATCCAGGATAAGGCCAATCAACATCTGAAAAATACCATCAAAACAAAAATTGTCAGCTATGAACCATCAAATTGGGATGTGAGGATAAAATAATGTTCTATGGGACCTATCGAGACCTTTACCGCAATTACAGAAAGGTCGAGACAAAACTGGATAACATCCTCTTATATGTCGATTTCCTTTACAACCGTTACGAAGCGGCAGAACTGAATAAAAAGCCGGTAATCATTCTGAAAGATCGGTCATTGTTGCTTATCTATAAAGTAACAGGACTCGATTATGAGGGCTTGTCTGAAGAAGAAAAGGAGCAGCTATCATACAAAATTAGAATTGCAATAGAAAAGCTGGATAAGGGGTTCACCGTTGAATCGTATTTGATACGAGAAAAGGTCGATTGTATCCAGGTGAAAAAGAATCCCAATGCTCCAGATATCATCAATTATGTTCAACAACAAAAGCAAGTATTTTGGCAGGAAATAGCTGATAGAACTTACAAAACAAGCCTCTACCTAACTGTAAAATATACTCCAAAAGGAATACCGAAAAAGCCTTTCCTCTACTACCTGAGCGACAAAAAAACCTTCCATTACCATATGGCAAAGACCATGGAAGACGTGGAGGAGTTGGAGAAGGGAGCCATGGCTCTGATCAGCTCCTTGAAGGATTTTGGTGTAGATGAATTGAACCGGGAAGAGGTTCATAAGTTTCTGTACCGATTAATTAACCGGAAGGAGCCGCCCAGGTACAATCCGGATGAATCCTTGAATGCTCAATTGGCAGATTCCTATATGGAATTCGGACGGGATTATATCCGGATCAACGAGAAGTGGCATATGAAGGCGCTTACCATAAAACACATGCCTGAATCATCGATATCGATGTATTTCAGCCGCTTGTACCAGCTTAAATTTCCACTGGTGGTGAAGCAATCCTACCAGTATATGAACTATCCAAAAGTCGATAAGAAAATGAAGTTCGATCAGAACATTGCCCGATCCCTATCGGCGATGGATAAAAATTCAGAAATCTTCGTGGATGAAGTGTCGGAATTTCAAAATATGGTCCAGGGAGAAAGACAAACACCTTTGTATTTCACCATCTATCTTTATATCTTCGCGGAATCCCTGGATGAGATGAAGGAGAACCAGGTTCATATCGAAAACATCATGCGGGAAATTGGATTCCAGGTGTTGCAGGAAAAAGGAAATAGTTTCCGTGCGTGTACCTTCTTTCAGTATCCTGGGCATGATAAGTTTACAGATCGAAAAAAGATCGTTCTCTCAACAAATGCTGGTGATTTTATCAACATGTTTTCACTTTACCCGGGAGATCGGAATCCGGTCGATTACTTCCTGGATCGTAATGGAGGAGTATTCGCTTATGATCCGTTTACAGAACGGGAAAATGCTCACCACATGCTGATCACAGGTCCGACAGGGTCCGGGAAATCGTTTTTTGTGAACAAGCTCATTGTTTCCTCTCTGGTACACGACCCGACGATTTTCGTGATCGATCTGTCCCGGTCTTTTACAGAGATATTTCAATTGCTCCAGGATGAGATGCCAGATCAAACATCGATCCTGACCTTAACCCAGGATCAGATAGATTTTCAATTCA
>JAFGNY010000246.1 GCA_016926765.1 Bacteroidales bacterium
AAATAACACTCCTTCCGCAGCCAACTGGTCGATATTTGGTGTGCGGACATGTGTGCCCCCATAGGTCGAGATGTCATATTTCCCCAGATCATCCGCCATGATCAGGATGACATTGGGCCTTGACGAATGAAAAGATTCTCCGGCTGACATTTGCATCCCCTCAAGGAACTTCTCCTTTTCTGCCAGTTCCTCTTTGTCCCAACGGATTTTCCACTCCGTGCTGGTGGTGGAAATACCACAGCCTCCAAGAAGTATGGTTGTGATTATGATGATGGTAAATGGAGTGGTCAGACGGCTCATAAGCGGGGGCAAAGGTAAATAAAATTCAGAGTTGGGGCCCAAGTGTCAGAGGGGCAGGGGGGGGTATACTCTGAACCGCCATGAATGGCGGCTGGTTGAAAAAGAGATAACCTGATAACTCTCAATTCTTTTTATCCTTCATCCTACGTATTTTCCGATCTTTGCAAAAAATCCTTTCCCATGACGCACGCTACCGGTTGTCTCATTTGCGGCGACCCTATCCGGTACACTGAACTGGAGAAATTGCTCACCTGCAATTTTTGCGGGAACTCGTTTCATTCCAACGCTTCCTGTGTCCATGGTCACTTTATTTGTGACGATTGTCACGCCATCGATGCCGTCGATGTGATCTTCCATATCTGCCTTGAACATACGGGGAGCGATCCGGTTGCCCTGGCCGACAGGATCTTGCAGCATCCCTCTGTCAAGATGCACGGCCCCGAACACCATTTCCTGGTTCCCGCAGTGCTGATTTCCTGCTACTATTCTCTTCAGGGTAATCCGGAACAAAAACGTACAAAGCTGGAGTCGGCAAGGAAACGATCCTCACACGTGCTGGGAGGCTTCTGCGGATCTCACGGGACTTGCGGAGCTGCCATCGGAACCGGAATTTTTTTGAGCCTTATCCTTGACTCGACACCGCTGAAAACTCAGGAGTGGAGACTCAGCAACCTGATGACGGCCAGGGCGCTGACAGAAATTGCCCATCTGGGTGGCCCCCGATGTTGCAAACGCGACACCTGGATAGCCATCAGGCATGCAGCCCAGTTCCTCCAATCGGAATGGAATGTCACGATGGAAACTTCTCGGCCATCCTGCGGCTTCAGTGAACGGAACCATGAGTGCCTGGAGGAAGGGTGCTTGTTTTTCAGGACAAAGGACGAAGGACGAAAGACGAAGGACAAGTGAAAAAGTAATAGAAACACATGAAATCAGTTGCATTCTTGAGCTTGATTTTTCCATTATTGATTCTCTCAGGCGTGATCTATGCTCAGGAACGTGAAACGATCGGGATGGACAACGGATGGAAATTTTTCAGGGGAGCCAATGATCAGGGGTGGCAGCCATCGTTGGATGATTCCTCCTGGGAAACGGTAACTATCCCTCACGATTGGGCCATCGAAGGGCCCTGGATTGTTGATGGCGACGGTAACACCGGCAAGCTTCCCTGGAAAGGGGAAGGCTGGTACCGGACCCGGTTCAGGATTCCTGAACACGATGCCGGGAGACAGTTTTACCTGCTTTGCGATGGCATCATGGCTTTTCCCGAAATCTATCTCAATGGACAACTGGCAGGAAGGTGGGATTATGGATACAATTCATTTTGGCTGAATATCACCAGATACCTTGTTACGGGAAGTGAAAATACTCTGGCAATCCATGTGGACACCCGGAAACACGACAGCCGCTGGTATCCCGGAGCCGGGATCTACCGGAAAATTCAACTGGTCAGAGTCAATCCGGTTCATATTGCGATTTGGGGGATCAACATCTCAACACCCCTAATTGAACCTCATTCATCGACCGTGCAACTGGCAACCACGATCAATAACTTTTCTCCTGTTGATCGAAAAATCCGTATACATTATTCTGTTTATTCACCGGATCGTACCAACGTGGCTGAAAAAGAGATTACAGGTAAAATCGAACCAGATACTTCCACTCTCATTGAAACCAGCCTTTCCATCTCTGATCCTTTGCTATGGGATAGTGAGAGTCCGAATGTATACACCCTGGTAACGCAGATCTTTGATGGCACCGAACGGCTCGACAGTGTTGAGTCCACTTTTGGGATCAGGGATATTTTTTTTACAGCCGACAGTGGGTTTTATCTGAATAACCGGCGGGTTCAGCTGAAGGGGGTTAATTTGCACCACGACCTGGGTCCATTGGGTTCGGCATTCAATGAACGGGCAATGGAACGACAGCTGGAGATCATGAAAAGTATGGGCTGCAATGCGATCCGCACCAGTCACAATCCCCCCGCCCCGGAAGTGCTGGATCTGTGCGATCGCATGGGCATCCTGGTACTGGATGAAGTGTTTGATAAGTACGACGCCAAAGCAGATATCACTGATACTACCGATTTTGAGAATTTCGCCCGGCGAAATATCCGTAACTTCATCCTCCGTGACCGGAATCATCCCTCCGTTTTTCTGTGGAGTGTGGGCAACGAGATCGGCGATGTACAGTGGAACCTTAACGGAGGCTTTGCAAAGCTGCAGACGATGATCCGGTACGTCCGGGAATACGATCCCACGCGGCCCGTAACACTTGTGTGCGACAGCAGGGAGAGCGCTTCGCTGCGCCATTTTGACTTTTACGATGTTCACGCCTGGAATTACGGGCGTCGTTACTCGCTGGCCCGGGAGCTGGAACCCGGGAAATCCGTCATCATCAGCGAATCAGCCTCCACCCTGAGCACCCGTGGATTTTATGAGTTCCCTTTACCTACAGATCAAACAGACTTTACCGCCTCCCTGCAGGTAAGTTCCTATGATCTGAACGCCCCTTGGTGGGCTGAGCTGGCCGACGACGATTTCATGTGGCAGCAGCAGGAACCCTATGTAGCCGGTGAATTCGTATGGACTGGGTTTGACTACCTGGGCGAACCAACACCCTATACCAACCAATGGATGAGAGAGCATGGTTTGTCAGACAGCCTGGCCGCCCGGAGTTCCTATTTCGGGATTGTGGACCTGGGCGGAATCCCGAAGGAGAGGTATTATCTGTACAAAAGTTACTGGAAACCCGATGAAACCACCATCCACATCCTGCCTCACTGGAACTGGGAGAAGCGTATTGGTGACACGGTCCCGGTTTTTATCTATACCAACGGAGATTGCGCTGAACTCTTCCTGAACGGGCACTCCCTCGGGAAAAAGTGCAAAGACTCCTCCTCCGCGGTTTCTATTGAACGGTTCAGACTGATGTGGGACGATGTGATCTACTCCCCCGGAGAGTTGACAGCCGTTGCTTACAAAGAGGGCAACGTCATCGGAAAGGAGAGTATAAAAACTGCAGGTCAACCTGCCCGACTGAAACTCACTCCCGACAGGAAAGTCATCCGGGCCGACGGAAATGATCTCTCTTATCT
>JAFGNY010000247.1 GCA_016926765.1 Bacteroidales bacterium
ACCATCCTCTCTGGATTCGCCGAAAGATAACTTTTCCAGCCAGTAAATTTTTTTTCCGGTCCGATTTGTCCTTTTTGAAAGAAATGGCAAACAGCCACTGCCAGGCCATCTGTTGCATCCAGGTGCTGCGGGACCTCCTTGATGTTTAACAGGTGAAACAGCATCGAAGCGACCTGTTCTTTGGAGGCGCTCCCTTTTCCGGTGATGGCCTGTTTGATTTTCCGCGGGGAGTATTCAAAGATCGGGATGGAACGGGATAAAGCGGCTGCCATCGCAACTCCCTGGGCACGTCCCAGTTTCAGCATCGACTGTACATTCTTACCAAAAAAAGGGGCTTCGATAGCCAGTTCATCCGGATTGTATTCGTCAATCAGAGTGATCGATTTTTCAAAAATATGTTTCAACTTAAGTGGATGATCATCAGTTTTCACTAATTTTAGAACTCCTAGAGAAACCAAACTGATGCTCTTCTTATAGACGGAAATAATACCAAACCCCATGATATTGGTTCCCGGATCAATCCCTAAAATAATTCGCTCGCCACTCACCGTTTAAGATGATTAATACCACAAAAATAGGCAAAATATACAACAAGCTGCTCCAGGTTGTCATCCTGCTGATAACCTATTGGTTTATTTACGACCAGGTCTTTTACCGTAAAAATATTCCGGGAATTGTCAAGGCATTCAGGGAAGATTTCTGCAGTCAGGATTTCACCTGGATGATGATTCTGGTCATCCTGCTGATGTTTGTCAACTGGGGTGTTGAAGCCATCAAGTGGCGGTATTTAATGGCCAAGATTGAACGGATCGGTTTCTGGAAATCCTATCAGGCTGTCCTGACGGGAGTTACTGTCAGCTCGTTTACCCCCAACCGTATCGGGGAGTATTTTGGCCGTGTTTTCATTCTTCAAACAGGAAGCCGTGTGGAGGGTATTTTAATCACGGTTATAGGCAGTATGAGCCAGTTACTGATTACGATTTTGACAGGCAGCCTGGCCTTGCTGGCCTTTATTCCGCTCTTTCTCACCCACTACTGGAATTACAATGGTTATCTCTACTATGCGATCGTCGCCTTGGTTGTGGGGTTTGATATTCTTATCCTGGGTTTTTACCTGAATGTTTCTTTCCTTTCAACCCTCAAGGAGAAACTTCTCAGGAATGGGTTAAAAAAGATCAGGAAATTTTTCCGGATTTTTGCTTTCTATCATAACAGGGAACTGATCAGAGTGCTGATTTACAGCTTTATAAGATATGTTATCTTCTCTTTCCAATTTTTCGTTTTGTTGCGCATCTTTGGCGTACAGATTCCTTATCCGGATGCCATGATGTTGATCTCCCTGATCTATTTTGTGATGGCTGTGATTCCGACCATTGCATTAACTGAACTTGGCATCAGAGGATCGGTGGCTCTCTATTTTTTCGGCATCTATTTTTCGGGTATGGACAGATTGTCGGAGCAGATTAATTTTGGGATCCTGGCCGCCTCAACCATCCTCTGGGCGATCAATCTGGGATTTCCAGCGTTATTGGGAAGTCTTTTTGTATTCAGACTGAAATTTTTCAGAAAAGCGGTTAAGAACAGCACCGGATGATCCTGCTGGTAATTATCGGAGGGTTGATGATGTTGCTGGCCATTCTGTATGCTCTGATTATTTTTGGAGCCCTTACCGGCTTATCCCTTCCATCCGGCAACATCACCTCTTCTCCCGGGCAGCTACCTGTTGTGAGTGTGATTATCCCTGTCAGGAATGAAGAGAACCGGTTACTCCTGTGTCTGGCATCCCTGAGCAAACAGGATTATCCTTTTGGAAAAGTTGAGTTGCTGATCAGTGATGATTTTTCCGAAGATAGAACCTGCGAGATCGCAGAGCGATTCATCCAACAGCATCCCCAACAAACCTGGATCCTGGTGAAGGGAGATCCTGAACTGCCGTCAGGGAGTGGTAAAAAAGCAGCGATCGCCCGGGCGATTCATCTGGCTTCAGGCAGTTTAATCCTCACAACGGATGGAGATACGCAGCATAGCTCTTCCTGGATATCTTCCATGGTACACGGGTATCATACAACTGGCGCCAGAATGGTTCTTGGCCCGGTGATGTTTTCAGAGACAAAGGGGGTGTTTGGCCACATGCAGACACTTGAATTTTTAGGTGTGATGGGTCTCACGGCAGGATTTGCCAACATCGGCCGGGCAATTATGTGCAATGGAGCAAATTTGTGTTACGAAAAGACCACTTTTTATCAGACCGGAGGATTTGATGGGAATGAACAGTTTGCTTCCGGGGATGATCAGTTCCTGCTGTGGAAAATAAAACGTCTGTATGGAGGCGGGGCGATACGTTTTCTGGATGACAGGGATGCCATTGTGACTACTCTCCCTGCGCAAGGAGTTAAACCCTTTTTTCAACAGCGGTTCCGGTGGATATCGAAGAGCCGGGGCTATCGCGATCCACTTGTCACGGGTGTCGGATTGGTCAGCTATCTCTTTCAGGCAATGATCCTAGCAGGATTTTCCCTTGGATTCCTTTCCCCCCTATATCTTTACCTGGCTGTGTTATTACTTGCCTTCAAGCTGTTGATTGACTTGCCTCTTGTCTTTTCCATGGCCCGGTTTTTCAACAAACTCAATCTGTGGAAATGGTACATCCCGGCCCAGCTTTTTCAGGTTCTCTACGTAACAGTTTCAGGGCCAATGGCTTTTCTGATTCCGGTGAAATGGAAAGGCAGACGTGTGTCATCCTTCACTTTCCGGATTTCATGAGAGCTTCTGCCGTCACCAGATCAGACGGGAAGGTAATCTTGAGATTGATGGGGTCTCCTGATGCCAGGCAGATTGGAATGCCGGTCGATTCAAGCACAGTTGCATCATCCGTGAATTCAGACCGGTACGATTGCGTATAGGCTTCCTGAATCAATGCTGTCTGGAAAACCTGTGGCGTCTGGACAATCCGGAAAAGGGAGCGGTCTGAAGGCCGGCTGGAAGAACCGGCCAGTTCCCTGATGGATTCCGTGACGGGAACAACCGGAACGGCATTTCCTTTCTCCTCTGCGAGGGTAAACAAGCGATGAAGTAACTCCTGTGAAACCAACGGCCGTGCTCCGTCATGAATAGCTACCATTCCTTCCGGAGCCAGACGTTGCAGGCAATTGAAAACAGAATGAAAACGGGTGGCTCCTCCCGGGACCAGTTCATGGGGAATAGTCAGGTTATACCTCTGTAACAACGCAACCCACTCGCTAAACAGGGACTCCGGCAATGCAAGTAAAATCCGTATGGATGGATCAAACCGGAAAAAGGCGTTGATTGGATGCATCAACACGGGGATCTCCTTTAACAGGAGAAACTGTTTTGGCGTCGGGGAACTCATGCGGGAACCCGTTCCCCCAGCAACGATGATAGCTGCCTTCATCAAAGGATCAACATCGGATGGCCATAAGTGAAGAACTTATATTTCTTCTTCACCGCTTCCTGGTATGCTTCCATGAGGAAGTCATAGCCGGCGAAGGCTGCAACGAGCATCATCATCGGTGACTGGGGAAGATGGAAATTGCTAACCATGGCATTGGCAATACTGAATTCGTAAGGAGGGAAGATAAATTTATTGGTCCAGCCACGATAAGGTTTCAATTGGTTGGAGATCGCGACCGATGATTCAATGGCTTTCATGGTAGTGGTCCCGATCGCGACAATTTTCTTTCTATTTGTCTTGGCACGGTTAACGATGTCTGCCGTCCCAGACTCGATGATGATCTCCTCACTGTCCATTTTGTGTTTGGTGAGGTCTTCAACATCAATTGAACGAAAATTTCCCAAACCAACATGCAGCGTAATTTCTGCAAAGTTAACCCCCTGCAATTCTAGGCGTTTCATGATCTCACGACTGAAATGCAGTCCGGCCGTGGGAGCGGCTACTGCTCCTTCGTGCTTGGCATAGATCGTTTGGTAACGAACTTCATCTTCTTCAGTAACAGGACGGTTATGGATTTTGGGCAACGGAGTCTGACCCAATCGCTGGATGGTACGTTTGAATTCTTCATAGGATCCATCAAAAAGAAACCGGATCGTCCGGCCACGTGAAGTGGTATTGTCAATCACTTCAGCTACCAACGAGTCGTCCTCGCCGAAATATAGTTTATTTCCGATGCGGATTTTACGGGCCGGATCAACAAGCACATCCCAAAGGCGCGACTCCCTGTTTAATTCTCTTAATAAAAAAACTTCGATTTTCGCCCCCGTTTTTTCCTTCTCCCCGTAAAGCCGAGCCGGGAAAACTTTGGTATTGTTCAGGATAAATACGTCCCCATCACCAAAATAGGTTAAAATATCTCTGAAATTTTTATGTTCAATCGTTTGATTTTTTCTGTTTAATACCATCATCGGCACATCGTCTCTCTGTTTTGAGGGCTCATGTGCGATCAGTTCTGGCGGTAAATGGAAGCGAAAGTGTGAAAGTTTCATAGGGTTTAGCCTCTGATTGAGGGCTGCAAAGTTAATCCAATTTTAGCTGAAAGTCAAGCCCTTTTATCGCCAATTTGGACTGATTAAACTGTTCGGTGCAGGATTGAATAGGGAAATAGTATATTTGTCCCAAAAACGGATCATTGTGCCAACCATTTCAGTAACGAGCAGAAGCAAACAGCTTGGAATTATTTTCAGTGCATCTCTCGCCGGGTTTATGGTGCTGTTGGATAACAACATTATCAATATTTCACTGCCGGAAATTGCCTCTTTCTTCAACATTTCTACCACATCCGTTATTCAGATTGTCGTGATTTATTTGTTGATGCTGACAAGCACGCTGATCATTTTCGGAAAACTGGCTGATAACATTGGCATCAAACCAATCTTTATCAGTGGATTTGTGGTCTTCACCGTCAGCTCTTTGTTGTGCGGTTTGTCCCCATCATTTTTTCTTCTGCTGGCTGCGCGGCTTTTTCAGGCACTCGGCGGATCCATGCTTTTTGCCACTGCTATTTCACTCATCACCCGGTTTATTCCGGCCGACAGAAGGGGATGGGCATTTGGAATTTTCTCTCCGGTCACCTCCCTGGGTCTTCTGATTGGAAATCCTTTAGGTGGATTGATTACCGGGATGCTCAACTGGCATTGGATTTTTCTGGTGAATGTTCCGGTAGGGATTCTGGCCATCCTGTTTGCTATCAAGACGATTCCCAGCGATATTACCAGACGGCCGGATCGACCAGCAGCAAAAAGCTTTGATTATTTAGGATCCCTGCTGAGTTTTACAGGGGTTGCATTGCTAGTTTTTTTTATTAGCCGGGGCAGATCCATTGGCTGGAATTCTCCATGGACCATCGGGGGATTTATTCTTTCGGCAGCATTGATTCTTAGCTTTATCCTATGGGAAAGGAGATCAAAGGATCCCATTCTGGATCTCTTTATCTTCCGAGACAGGAATTTTTCCTTTGCCATCCTTGCTTCGTTGGCGGGATTTGGATTGATGGCAGGAAGCAATGTACTCTTGCCTTTTTACCTGATCAATGGCCTGAAGATCGATGTCAGCCACGCAGGTTTTATTATGATGACCTTCCCGGTAGTGTTCAGTATGATCAGTCCCGTCACAGGCCGTCTGTCCGACAGGGTGTTAAAAGTACATCTGACCGTAATCGGGATGGCACTGGCCGCGCTCACCTGCATTGCATTTTCATTTCTGCTGCCCTTGTTGCATCTTGGGATCCTCTTTGCCTATATGGTCCTTCTTGGAATTTCCTATGCACTGTTTATCACTCCAAACAATAACCTGGTGATGTCACTGGCAAAGGAAGACAAACAGTCGATCTCTTCGAGCGTATTTAAACTCGCAACCAACATGGGACAAATGCTTGGACTTATCATCATGCAGTTGATCTTTACCATGAATTTGCCTCAAACGCATGGGAAAGGAGGATTTGCATTGAAATCGGCTTCTGTCTCCGAAATGATCTCAGGATTTTCGTGGGCCTTTATTGCCGGAGCCGCCATGTGCCTTACAGCTGTTTTCTTCTCGTTGTTTATCCGGGAGGATAAGGAGAAGATTAAAGAGTTCTCAGAAAGGTCAATTCTGGGCTAAACAGAACTGTAATATCTTCATCATCAGCAAGATGATAAGCCAGAAGCCCTGCCTTCCGCGCTCCCTCAATATGTTGGGGAGAGTCGTCGATGAAGAGGGTCTCATTCCGATTTAGTCCGGCATCGTGGATCACAAAATCAAACACGTCGGGAAAAGGCTTTCTGAGACCAATCTGATGAGAGAAGTAAGCTTTTTCAAAGAGCTCGCCGAAACCTGAAACACCATAGGTTGCCTGGAGGTCGTTGAGGTATTTGGTATAATGGATCTCATTGGTATTGCTGAGAAGGAACAAGCGATAGTGTGGTGAAAGCGTTCGGAGAAGATCAATCCGTGAGGCCGGAATATCCTGAAGAAGGGCATTCCAGGCTTTGTCAATTTCCTCCTCCGTAACGGGTTTGTCAAAATAGGGTTTCAATGCTTCCCTGAATTGATGGGGAGTAATCTTACCGGTCTCAAAGCTTCCGAAGAAACTATCCCGCTCAGTTACGGAATACGCGCGATCGAATTGCCGGATACCCAGCTCGATAAAGGCCTGTTCTGTGATCGAGACATCGATGTTGCAAATCACACCACCAAAATCGAAGATAATATTCCTGATGTCGCGCTGTTGCATTTTGTTTGAGCTGGACTGCAAAGTTGAGAATTTTCAGGCGACCTGTTGACCGGATTTAAAAGATTGTTTTATTTTGCCAGGTTGAATGTCAATCCGAATTAATAAAAATAGTTGAGCTATGAAGCGTTTTCTTCAACACGTTCTGTTTGCCCTTGTCCCATTCCTTCTGGTAGTTACATCCTGCCAGAAAAACAACCAGCCCACTGAACCGATTGGAAACTGGGTATCAAACTATGAGCTGAATAAAGCCGTGGTTGAGGTAAATACAACCAATACCGCGACAGGATTTGAGACGTTGTTCCAATTCACGATCACCGATAGTGCCGACCGGGCCCGGCTTTGCCAGTCTTTTATTGAACCTGTCCGTTTTTTCAGTGACCAGTCCGGTTATTTTTTCGTGGAATCATACCGTGCCTGGATGGTAGCGCATGCCACCCAGCCAAACCTCATCGGTACCTTGCGGATGGATGTACAGGATGCCCATGGGAAATTTTATGTCAGGGAGATGGTAAATACCGTTCTCTACATCGGGTATGGTTTTGTGGAGTACTATTTTGATAACCCGGCTACCGGCGAAACCGAGAGGAAACTGGGATTTGTCAAGAGTATCCCTTCTGCCGAGCTCTTCATCGGTTCAGGCTTTTACGGAGATTTACCCGAGGAATACTACACCCCATCTGAAGCGATGATGACTGTGGCCGAATGGGCAACAGAAAGCATGGCTCAGGGGATTGGCGGTGTTTTTGCGGAGTATTATCCCGATACCAATGACCGGGTGAACTTCTGCCGGCAGATGATCGACCATATCCGGTTTTTCGATGACCAGTCGGGCTACTTCTTTATCTATGATTTCAATTGCGTGAATGTCGCTCATGGCACACAGAAAAACTTGCAGGGACAAAATTTGTATAATTACCAGGATTCCAGAGGCAACTATGTGATCAGAGAATTGGTCAGGGTAGCGGAAGGACCCACCGGTGAAGGGTATTACGAATACTGGTGGAACAATCCCGTAACCGGGAATGAAGAACCCAAGCTTGCTTATGTGATGAAAATCCCGGGCATCGACTACTTCATTGGTTCAGGGATCTATCTGGAAAACTAAAAAAACGTAATTTTGCAGGCCAATCGAACATTGATTCAATCGAACATCGAATCAATCGGAGCTTGTTCAGGGCCCATAGCTCAGTTGGTTAGAGCAGTAGACTCATAATCTATTGGTCCCAGGTTCAAGTCCTGGTGGGCCCACCGAAAATCCCGTCGTTACGGGATTTTTTTATTATCTTTATTGAGCCAATAACAATGATCCAGAATAACAATTCTATACGGATCAAAAATTTTGGACTCCCATGATGCAAAAACTGAACGAAAATGACCGGATCATTAGATTCAGCGGCCGGCTGGATGCCAATAGTAGTGGTAGATTAGATCAGGACCTTATGAAGCTTTCTGCCGGTATCGGGGATATTATTCTCGACCTTTCAGA
>JAFGNY010000248.1 GCA_016926765.1 Bacteroidales bacterium
AAAACCTATGAAGAAAAGTGTATTATGGTTACGCAATCTGTTGCTTCTCTTCTCTTTCCTTTCCATATCGTTCGCTTATGGGCAGGAGATGACTGTCAAAGGGATTGTTACAGATGCTGCAGATGGAAGTTCTCTTCCGGGTGTAACGGTTATGATTAAAGGCACAACCGTTGGAACCGCCACGGATATCAACGGGAATTTTTCTCTGAACGTAAAACCTGGCGATGTTCTGGTTTTCTCCTATATAGGGTTTGACCCTCAGGAGATCACATACACAGACCAGAAGGACCTCTATGTCGGTTTACAGACTGCCGTAAAATTCCTTGATGAACTGGTTGTCATTGGCTATGGAACCGTGAAGAAGCAGGATGCTACCGGTTCGGTTGCCGTTATTGATAATAAAAGTTTTAACAAGGGAAATATCATTTCAGCTCAGGAGCAGATCATCGGGAAGATCCCTGGTGTTCAGGTAACGACAATTGGTGGCGCTCCCGGGGGAAATGCCAACATCCTGATCCGTGGAGGTTCGTCCTTACATGCCTCAAACGACCCGCTCATTGTCATCGACGGAGTGCCTATTGACAACACAGCGACATCAGGGGCACGTAGTACGCTTAGCATGCTGAATCCGGATGAAATTGAAAGCTTTACCGTACTGAAGGATGCTTCGGCAACTGCTATCTATGGTTCCCGCGCTTCGAATGGGGTTATCATTATCACCACCAAAAAAGGGACTCCGGGAACCAAAAAATTCGGGCTGGAGTATTCAGGGAAAATTGGCATTTCTACCGTACCGAAACTCTATTCTGTACTGGATGGTGATGAATTCAGGGCTCTGGTGAACGAACGCTATCCCAACCGGCCTGATGTGGATACCCTTCTCGGGACTCAAAACACCAACTGGCAAAAGGAGATTTATCGTTCGGCCATCATGACCGACCATAACCTGGCATTTACCGGAGCAATCAGTACGATGCCCTACCGTGTTTCGGTTGGCTACCTTTTCCAGGACGGAACGTTGAAAACGGATAACTTCAAACGGTTTTCAGCAGGGATTAACCTGAATCCTGCCTTCTTTGACAACCATTTGAAAGTATCGGTGAACGCAAAGTACTTCAATGAGAAGAACTATTTCGCCGATCAGGGTGCCATTGGAGCAGCCATTGCTTTTGACCCGTCGCAACCTGTGATGGCCGACAATGATTTCGGAGGGTACTGGGCCTGGTTACAACCTGGCGACACCCTTCCTGTTGAGCAAGCCACAACGAACCCCTTAGCTCTTCTCGAACTCAGAGAAGATAAGGCAACTGCCAACCGGTTCCTGGGAAATATCAAACTCGATTATAAACTGCATTTCTTCCCTGATCTGAGGGTTGTGCTGAACCTCGGTCTGGACTACATCTCCACCAGTGGAACACGCGTTATCCCCGAATATGCAAGCTGGGCTTACTTCAGGAAGGGATGGGATACCAAATATGATCAGACCAAGAGAAACAAACTGCTTGATTTTTATCTCAATTATACCAAGGACGTCAAATCCATCAAGAGCAAATTTGATGTGATGGCAGGATACTCTTACCAGAGCTTTTTCGTTGAAGCCAATACTTACGAAAACAATATTCCGCACGATACATCCTATTACAACTGGATACCGATCAAGAAGGAATATGTTTTGCTTTCGTTCTATGGCCGGTTGAATTATACTCTGATGGATCGCTACCTTCTGACCTTTACCTTACGTGACGATGGTTCCTCAAAATTTGCTAAGGATACCCGATGGGGACTCTTCCCATCTCTTGCCCTGGCGTGGAAGATCAACGACGAAAAATTCCTGAGGGATTCGAAAGTTGTCTCCTTATTGAAACTTCGCCTCGGTTACGGTCAGACAGGTCAGCAGGATATCGGTGATAACTGGTATCCCTCACTACCCCTCTATGTTGAAAGCAACCAATTTGCCATGTATCAGTTTGGAAACGTCTATTATACCACGTTTCGTCCCAACGGCTATGATGCCGGTATTAAATGGGAGGTCACCACCACCTGGAATGCCGGTCTTGATTTTGGATTCCTCGAAGACCGGATCACCGGTAGTCTTGATTACTACCTGCGCTATACATCCGATCTGCTCAATTACGTGCCCGTCCCGGCTGGGACTAACCTGGCGAACTATATCTGGACCAACGTAGGCGATATGGTAAATAACGGAATTGAGTTTGCGATCAACGCCAAACCGGTTGTCACAAAAGACTGGGTGTGGGATATCAGCTTCAACACAGCTTACAATCACAATGAGATCACTAAACTGACCCTTTACGACGATCCCAATTACCTCGGATATTATATCGGCGGTATCAGCGGAGGCGTTGGAAACACTGTTCAGATTCTCAGTGTAGGCTATGCTCCTTTCGATTTCTTTGTTTACCAGCAAGTCTATGATGCCGAAGGAAATCCGATAGAAGGATTGTATGTGGACCGGAATGAAGATGGGAAAATCACCGATGCTGACAGGTACCATTACAAAAATCCAAACCCTGATTTCACTTTCGGTATTGCTACCTCACTTCAGTACAAGAAATGGACATTGTCGACAGCCGGACACGCGATGATCGGCAATTATGTCTACAACAACGTTCAGGCTAACCGTGGCGTTTACAATAACCTTTACCGCCCCGAAGGTCCCTATCTCGGCAACGTTCTTTCTGATGTCTTTGATATCAATTTCGTAAATCAGCAATACCTTTCGGATTATTATGTCCAGGATGCTTCCTTCTTTAAACTCGATTACCTGACACTGGCTTATGACTTTGGAAACCTGGCGAAAAATACAGCCCATCTGCGACTCTCCTTTACGGTGAACAACCTGTTTACTATCACCAACTACAAGGGGATTGACCCGGAAGTTAATCTGGGTACCACAAGGGGAATTGATAACAACATGTATCCCCGTTCCAGGGCATTTGTTTTGGGTGTAAATCTTTCATTTTAACTCATAAAACCGAAAAGCAATGAAACGAAATTATAAAATAGCAATTCTCTTTGTGGCATTGGCGATGGTGGTTGGCTCCTGTGTCAAGGATCTCGACACAAAGCCATTAAACCCGCTTGAACTAACGTCGGCAGACGTTTACCAGGATGCCAACAATTATATCCATGTGCTGGCTAAACTTTATGCCGGACTGGCTGTCTCTGGACAACAGGGACCGGCAGGGCAACCGGATATCGCCGGGATAGATGAAGGATTCGGCGAGTATCTCC
>JAFGNY010000249.1 GCA_016926765.1 Bacteroidales bacterium
ATGCGAACCATCAACCCAGTCAAGTCATGGGCCAAACAGCGATGGGTCAACGCACGCTACAATGGGAGTCATGAGTTGTACAATGCAGGTCACATGTACGAAGCTGCCGTCGCATATTATGAAGCCACCGGGAAACATACCCTCCTGGATGTGGCCATCCGGAATGCCGATCTGCTGTGCAGTACCTTTGGCCCCGGCAAGCGGGAGATCGCTTCCGGCCATCAGGAGATCGAAATAGGATTAGCGAAATTGTACCGGATCACAGGAGAGAAGAACTACCTCGATCTGGCGAAATTTTTACTGGATGAACGGGGAAAGGATGAGAAGAGCGGAAGTACCTATACTCAGGATCACCTCCCGGTGATTGAACAGGAATCGGCGGTCGGCCATGCTGTACGGGCAACATATATGTATTCGGCTATGGCTGACATTGCTGCTCTTACAGGAGATTCTGCGTACATCAGGGCCATCGATAAAATCTGGAACGATGTGGTATCAGGGAAGATCTATCTGACCGGAGGGATTGGTTCACGCTCATCGGGAGAAGCTTATGGAGATCCTTATGAACTGCCCAACCTCACAGCGTATAATGAAACCTGTGCCGCAGTAGCCAATGTTTTCTGGAATTACCGGATGTTTTTACTTCATGGCGAAAGCAAATATATTGACGTCCTGGAACGGACACTTTACAATGGACTTATATCGGGAGTATCTCTCAATGGGACCTCATTCTTCTATCCCAATCCGCTTGAGTCGGAAGGAAATTATTCACGTGCCGAATGGTTCGACTGCTCTTGTTGTCCTTCAAACATCTCGAGGTTTATTCCTTCCGTGTCGGGATATATCTATGCCACCCGTGCTGATACGGTGTTCGTGAATCTTTACATCGGAAGCGAAGGGACCCTTCACATCGGCGGTCATGAGATCAGCATCACCCAATCCACTCAGTACCCTTGGGATGGAGAGGTCACGATCACCGTCAACCCCCGGGAAAAGGTGCTTGCAACCATCGCCCTGAGAATTCCATGCTGGGCACAGAATGAGGTGCTCCCGGGAGGCCTGTACCATTTTGCCGAACCTTTTGAAGGATATCCTTCGGTGGATGTCAACGGAAAGCTGAGACCTCTCAGGATGCATCATGGATATGCCATTGTGACCAATTTGTGGCATCCGGGAGACCAGATCCGCCTTTCCATCCCGATGCCTGTCAGGAAAGTAACAACCATCGGTCAGGTTGCCGACGACAGGGATAAAGTTGCTTTCACACGAGGCCCGATCGTATATTGCGCCGAAGGGATCGACAATGATGGAAATGTGAAAGAGCTGGTGGTGAACCTGAAGGAGCCCTTCACCTTTTCATTCGACCCGGATTTGCTGAACGGGGTTGGAATCCTGAAAGGAGATGTCAGGAGAATGGTGGGTGACGGATTCTCTTCCCTCATCCTTTTCCGTCCCTCGTCCCTCTTCCTGATCCCTTACTACGCCTGGTGCCACCGTGGAGCAGGAGCAATGAATGTCTGGTTTTATAATGACCTTTATGTATTCCCTCCGCTGATGGAACCTCCCACCGCTCTCTTCCTTGATACGTTAACCGTTCGGTTCAAGCGTTACCAGGGGCAGGATCTCTTCTATTCCGAAGGAGAGGATCTTCCCCTGCCAGGGGTCAATCCCTACGACGGCTTTCCCGTTACGCTGAATAACACCGTCATCGTGCATGCACTGGCATTTAACCGGGATGGCAAGCCCAGCGAGATGATTGACGGGAATTACCTGAAGGTGCAGCTTGCGCCCGCCCTCTCTGTCGGGGAACCGGCACCCGGACTCCTATGCCGCTATTATGAAGGCCGGTTCAGGAAATTGCCTCTCTTCGACACCCTGGTTCCCCTGAAAACGGTTGCTGTAAACGATATTGACGCCTACACGGCCCGTGATACGGCTGATGCCTATGCCTTTGAATTTGAAGGATACATTGCCATTCCACAGGATGGGGTATACACCTTTTTTATTCGTTCAGATGATGGCGGCAGGATCCTGATCGACGATGAGCAGGTTACCATTAGTGACGGCCTTCACGAGATAACGGAAGCGTCGGGACAGGCTGCCCTTGCGGAGGGATTCCACAACTTCCGGGTCCAGTTCTTCGATTACGGAGGGGAGGAAGGGTTGGAAGTGTGGATTGCCGGCCCGGATATTAAAAAGCAACGGATACCTGAAATAATGTATTATCATCAGGGAGAGGAGTGATAAAAAATGAAAGGAAAGACGAACCTAAACAGGGATCTCTCAGAACCAAGTGTTTTTTATATACTCGTTGTACTCAGGGTATTTTTTCTCCAGTTCCATCTCTTCAAGATGTTGCCATCCAACGAAAAAGGCTACCCAGATCCCTCCGGATAAAAATGTGATGAAAGCCTGCATAAACAGGGGAAATCCAAATACCCAAAGAATGAAGCCCAGGTACATCGGGTTCCTGATTTTGGAGTAGATTCCTTTTCTGACCAGGAACCCTTTGCCTTCAAAGCCTTTCAGTTGAAGATGGGAAAGTATGAACAAAACAACTCCCGCAATAAACACGCCCAGTCCAAAATATCTAATCAAGTTGGGTATATGGATAATTAACGGATCAAAGAAATTCATCTGGAACCAGGAAGCCCATAGTACAAACATGACGACAAGAATCCCCCGATAAACCATTTTATTCTTAGCCCATCTATGTTCTCTGTATATCAGGATGTTAAATACTGTCCTCAGAATGAAACATCCAAGACATACTCCTGAGAAAATATAAAAAACGGAATCCATGAATTATTATAAGATCACTGGCTATGAATGCATTACAAAGTTAATATAAAATATTACTCCTGTGGGCTTTCGGTTGAAACTGGTCCATCGCTGACCGATTCCATTTCTTGGGACACAGGGGTAGATTCGGCGGATGCCTCTTTTTGATTCTGCACGGTTTGATAGAGGGTGGCAAAGGCGGCAGAGATCCACATGATGGCAGGGATGATGCCAATGAAAAGGCAGAGCAGTCCGGCAATGGCGATAAAAAGACTGACAATGCCCATCCCGAAAATGGTCCAGGCGTAACCACGGGTCATACGCCAGCTTTCTTCCACTGCGGCAATGGCATCGAGTTGTTTGTCCATAACCAGGTAGGGAACAAAAGCCAGACGGCAGGCAACGATGATCCCGGGAATGATCAGGGCCAGGATGCCGATGCCAATCAATGCGCTCATCAGCAGATTAGCAAGGATAATGTTCAGATAGTAGTCGAACCCCCTGAGGATGTTTTTGACATCCACCGTCTCACGGCGCACGCCCTGAAGAAAGAGGTAGTCGGCTGCAAAATTGAAGACAGGAAAGACCAGGAATGCAAAACCTATTCCGATGATCCTGAGCAGGATGGCACCGGCCGTATGGTATTGGGCTGTCCACTGGAACAATCCCATCGGGAGTGAAACCAGCCAGAGCACTAGCAGCAGCAGAAAGAAACGGAGAAAATAGTCTTTCATGATCTCCCATCCGAAACTGAAACTGTCAGAAAGGGTAGGGCTCATCGTTTGGTGTGTGATTTTTTCCATGATTTTAAAATTTGATGACAGGCAAAAATAGGATCTGTCCCCTGGCTATCCTTCCTACTATAGTCGGAAAATGTAAAATCACGACCAAAGTAGGAAGGACAACTTAAGTCGTGTCGGTACATTTGCGAAAATGTTTAACTTGGAGGTGTGAAAGAGATCCTGTTCAGCATGGACTTCCTTATATGCCTGGCGGTAACAATCCTGGGCATCCTGCTGACAGTTGAACTGAGAAACAAGTATCCGCAAATCCGCTTTTCCAGTCTTCTCTATTTAATGGTTTTTTATGCCGCATTCGGCCTTTATGGGATCTGGGGACAACAGTTTCTGTTTTATGTACTTACCCCTGTTGAAAATCCTCTCCTGATGGAAAAGATCTCCCGGTTTCTCTCTTTTCTTGGGATTCCCTTTCTGGTGACAGCCTGGTTCATGCTGGTGAAATTCACCCTCGATCTCAGGG